>NZ_JBQXEZ010000010.1:0-70984 GCF_052618305.1 Desulforudis sp. DRI-14
CGCCTTGTACATATGAACCAAGGTTCACAATTTGTCCCTTTGAACGAGAACAGAAGGTTTCGCGGGTTTTTTGCTATACAACCAAAAGCCGTTTTCATGTGCCATGTGTTAAAGGGATAACGCGCTTGCAGTACCGCTCGGCGAATGACGCGGAACATAGATTATTAGAACTGTCACAAACGGGGTACTATGCAGGTTTATTAGGTAATTTTACCTTTACCATGATCTGCTGGAGGAGGTTTTAAGCGTAGCGATACGTGGCAGTCCTTTTGATACTCTTACTGTTCACCTCTTTGAGCCCGTTAGCTCTTGCCTGAAGAGCGTGAACCATGTTGTCCCAATAATATCAACTAAAGCAAGAAACGAAAGCGAGCTTGAAAGCCTTGAGAAAACCCGCCTTTTGCTTATTAGCGCTTGCTGTAATCTTTGTGTTGCCGGCCTGCTCGCATCGGCCCGGCGTATCAGGCCGGTCTGAAGTGACCGGACGTTTTGACCGGGCGGAAAAGTTCGGACAGTTTGTCGACGGGGTTAAGGAGACAACCAGGTTGGATAAAAAGATACCGGTCGGGGATTTTACGGTTTACCTTAGGGGACTTGTAAAAGAGGGGGACGGGACCTGGACATTGGACTACAGTGGCCTGGATTCCGCAGGCAACAAGGTGGATGCCGCCATCGACGCGGGCTTATAGCGGGCATATATATGAAGACCGACAATTACCGCATGCCGCTGACTTGTTTCAGTCGGTTCAAGGATCCGGCCAAAGGCGACCGGTGTCTGGTGATGCGCTACCACTGGCTGCCCGGCGACCAAGACGCGGAGAGCCGTATACAGGGGTCGGCAATTAAGATCACCAGGCTGGGCATCAGGCAGGAGGACGCTGCGGTAGACGTAAACCTGGGTAGCCCTAAGAAGGCGGCGGAGGACCGGGATGAAACGCGGATAATGGCTGCCGTCAACGAATATTACGATACTTTTGGAACAGCTCTTATCAAAGGCGACATTACGATCTTTGAGAGAAAGTACGGCTACCTTCAGCCGACGGGTGAAAGGGACGACGGAGTCAACGACTGGCGGCGGCAGTTTAACGTGTGGATGCCGCTGGGAGTGAAAGATTACAGCGTTTCCTTCAACGAACCCATCGTAACTGTCTCCGGAAATACAGCCACTGCGGGTTTGGATGGGCTTGAAAGGATACTGCGGAACGGCGGCGAGTCCGCCGGGGGCTTCGGCACCGTGATCCACCTGGAAAAGTCACGAGGCCAATGGAAGATTACCATGGTTGACGAGTTTACCGAAACGGAAATGTACTCGGAAATGGAGGTCAACTGATGTTTTGCCGGCACCGGTAAAAATAGATCCTGCCCGTGCCTATCGGGTGCGGGAAAGGCCTTCGGGTTCGGGCGGCAGCTCCAGGTGCTCCTCGCTGCAGACCCTTTGGCCTATCGACGGCAGGCCTGCAGGTTTCGGGGTCAGCTCCAGGCCCTCTTGCTCGCTGCAGCCGCCTTTGCCCTCGGGGGAAAGGCCTTCGGAGACCTCCATTCCCACCTGTGCTGCATCGGAGACGGGAGCTATGGTCTTGCGCCTGTTTTTCGCCAAAGTAAACACCTCTTTCTCCAGAAAAACCTGACGGCATCCCTGCCGGCTTTACTTTGAAACACCAGGGTCTGACGTTATAATGCCTTTTTTTGAGCCACTTTACCCGCAAGGCCGTCAGGCGATCTGGCTGATGGTGCCTGGCTGATTGGCTGATGGTGCCAGGCACTGAAGTTATTAAGTTTTCCTCGGATTGACAAGAAGCCCCTTGCCGCGGGGCTTTTTCTTATGCTCTCTGCGGGGTAAGACAGCAAAACTTTCAAGCTAACCGCCAAGGGCGCCAAGGGTGCCAAGAACGCGATGTTAGCGGCAAGTATAAAATCCGCATAAATGGTCACGAAAAGTCGTCCACCTGCAAATGGCAGTACAGGTAAAACAAGGCCCACTCCCAATTGGTGCTCTGGCAGACACAACTAAACCGGAGCAAGGGAGTGAGCCAAGACTTGACGGAGGTGGCGACCATCGTGGACATCGTGCAGTTAAGAGAACAGGGCCTTTCCAAGCGAGCAGTGGCCAAAAGGTTGGGGATCAGCCGCGATACGGTCAGCAAGTACTGGGACTGTGTACAACTGAAACCCGGGCAATTATGGCCCGCGGCCACAGTTGATGGACCCTTACCGTGATTATATCACGGGCCGGCTGCAAGCGTATCCCGAGCTTTCAGCGCACCGGCTTTACAAGGAAATCCGGTCTCAGGGCTTTCAGGGCTCCGAGCGCACCGTACGCCGCCATGTAGCATCAATGCGACCGCAGCGGTTGCGCGAGTACAAGCCTTTGAAACTCTTCCCGGAGAGCAGGCCCAGGTTGATTGGGGTCATTTCGGGACCATTATCGTAGAAGGAACCCGGTACAAGCTCTACGCCTTTGTCTTCACCCTGTGCTGGAGCCGCGTCAGTTATGTGGAGTACGTCATCCGGACCGACACGGCCAGTTTTCTCTCCTGTCTGCACCGGGCGATGGCTTACATTGGTGGTGTTCCTCGGGAGATCGTCTTCGACAACGCTAAGGTTGTGGTCTCTGAACGAGTAGGCAAGATAGTGCGTTTCAACAAAGCGCATCCTGGAACGTCAGGAAGCCAAAGCTCTGCCTGACTTACCCCGGACCGAGGCCCTTTCTACCAACCTGGACGTGCAGGTCGAGAAGCGGGACCTCACTTACTATCAGGTGCAGGAGGTGGCCCAATGATTCGGACCATTGGGACGGCTGATCCTGCAGTTCTGGAACAAAACCTTAAGCGGCTCAAGCTCCGGCATGTGCGTGACACCCTCAACACCATTAACGAGGTTGCTCTTCAAGAGGAGCCTTCATACTTAGACTTCCTGGCCTATCTGGTTCAGGAGGAAATCGCTGGCCGGGAAGCTACTCAGCGGCAGCGCCGCATGAAAGCGGCCCGACTCCCGGCTTGGCGTACCCGGGATGAATTCGACTTCTCCTTCCAGACCTCGGTGAGCCAGCAGACGGTCCGTGATCTGGCTGCGTTGGAGTTCATCAGGAAACGGGAGAATCTAATCCTGCTGGGTCCGCCGGGAGTCGGTAAATCACATCTCGCGATCGCTCTGGGCATCGAGGCCGTGAACGCCGGGTACCACACCCTGTTCACGACAATGGATGAGTTGGCCACCAAGATGTACGCCAGCCTAGCCGACGGCAGCCTTGCCCAGTACATGCGGGGCATCCTACGTAACGAACTGATTATCCTGGATGAAGTGGGTTACCTGACCCTGGACAAGACGGCCTCAGACCATCTCTTCCAGCTAATCAGCAGGGCCTATGAAAACGTGGCACTGATTATTACCAGCAATCTGGACTTCAGCGAATGGGGAACTTTGTTTGCCAGCCCCAGCACAGCTGCAGCGCTGCTGGATCGTCTGCTACACCACGCGCACGTGATTACTCTGCGCGGTGACAGCTACCGGGTACGCAACCGTATGGTGACGCCCAAACTCACTCTAGCAAAGGAGGGATAAGGACAGCTTCCAGAATCTAGTTGACGACTTTTGGTGACCGAAAATGACGATTTTCTAGTGGCCAAAAGTGCAGGTTTTTATGTGGCCATTGACACTTTGAAACACTGGCCGCCAAGAACGGGCGGATACTCTTTGCGAGGGAGACATCTTGCCAGGCTCCGGGCGGGGGCCGGCCATCGGGCATCAACCTGGACCGTGATGACCGCTGCCTGCAAGGATACCTGGAAACCTCCAAGCAGGCCAACGGTATCAAGGACAGCTCGCTGCGGCTCACGGTTACGGCCGGGCCGGCGAGCGGGGAAACGTGCACCATTGTAACCCTGGGGCCGCCCCTTTATACCGACGGGGACTATAGGCGGGGTTTTCGCATCGGCGTTGTCGGAATACGGCGCAACCGTCATTCACCGTCAGTCAGGCTGAAGACCCTCAACTACCTGGACCAATACCCTTTCCAGGCAGGAGGACCAGCAGCGGTTGGGACGAAGGGGTGCTTTTGAATACCGAGGGATTGGTCGCTAAGTGTTCGGCCAGCAACATTTTTATCGTGCGGCAGGAACGATTGTTTACCCCGCACGTCGATCGCGATCTGCTGCCGGGTATTGTTCGGGCTGAAGTCCTTGCGCTGGCCCGGCGCCTGGGACTGGACGCATCTGAAGCCGCCCTGGGAGTCGATCTCTTTGTAAGGTGCCGAGGAAATCTTTCTTACTAATTCGGTTTTGGGCTGATACCTGTCAGTTGTTTTAACGATCAGCCGGTGGGCCTTTCCTTTCCCGGGCCGCTTACCGGAAAGCTGGCGGATGCTTATAGACAAATAGTATCAGCGGTAAGTAAAAGGTGAACACCCCACATTTAAAGTTCAAGAAGTAGTTAGGGCGTTTAATCGGTATCGCTTTGACAATAAGCGGCGGTCAAGCAGCAAAACGGTAGTTCCACACGTCATAAGAAGCGCCACACACTTCTACCAAGGCTGTTGGCCGGTTTTTTATTGTCCGGGATAGGGTATACGGCTTACCATAACTACCACAACTTCAACTTCTAACGATTGGATGTTCGGTGTCGGTAAAACAAGGGGGAAGCCAAATTGGGCAGCGCACACAACGCTTCGCTTGATGAACAGACTCGGTCAATTCTCGTTCCCCACATCGGACGGCAGGGTACCCTTGTGGATGCCCTTCACGATGTGCAGCAGGCTTTCGGTTATCTGCCCGAGCAGGCGCTGCGCGTATTAGCGGACGAGCTGAAGGTATCGCTGGCCCAGGTCTGGGGCGTTGCTTCCTTCTATGACCGGTTTTACTCAGAACCCCGGGGCAGAAACGTTGTGCGTGTTTGCACCGGAACGGCGTGCCAGGTTCGGGGCAGCCAGTCTGTGTTGCAGCGGCTGGAAAAGGCTATGGGTCTTAAGAACGGTGAGACGACCGCCGACCGGGCCTTTACCCTGGAGACCGTGAACTGCGTGGGCTGCTGCGGGCTTGCGCCGGTGGTCGTCGTTAACAACGAAGTGGTTCCAAACCGTGATGTGGAGCGGGTTATTAGAGACCTGTCCAGGGAGAGCGGAGACGATGAGTAGACTGGCGAGTATGGCCGATCTGGCCGCGTTGCGCGCTCGTCTGGCGGCCGAACGCCAGCCCAGCCGGAAGACAGTTAAGGTATGCACCGGTTCCGCCTGCCGTTCGGCTGGTTCGCTTAAGGTAGCGGAAGCGCTGTCGCGGGAACTCGCGCGGGCGGAACTCCCGGCAGCCGTGCGACATACCGGCTGCCAGGGCTTTTGTCAACTCGGCCCGCTGGTGACTGTCCAACCGGGAGGAACCCTTTATGGGCACGTTACGCCTTTTGATGTCCCGAAAATCGTGGACCTTACTCTAAAACGCGGCCAGTTTATCAGTCACCTAGCCTGCCGGCATCCCGAAACCGGGCAGCCGGTCCGGTTCGCCGACGACCTGCCGTTTTACAGCGGTCAAACCCGGTTGGTGCTGCGCTATTGTGGCATGATTAACCCGATGCGGATAGAGGACTACATTGAAGTAGGGGGCTACAGCGCGTTGGCCCGGGTGCTGCAAGAGATGTCGCCTGAAGATGTCATCGCCAGCGTCAAACTGTCCGGGCTGCGCGGGCGCGGCGGCGCCGGCTTCCCGACGGGGCGGAAATGGGAAGGGGCACGCAAGGCCAAGGGTGAGCGCAAGTTTGTTATCTGCAACGGCGACGAAGGCGACCCCGGCGCCTTCATGGATCGCGCCCTGCTGGAAGGGGATCCGCATGCCATATTGGAAGGGATGATCATCTGCGCATATGCGGTGGGCAACTGCCGTGAAGGTTTCGTATACGTGCGTGAGGAGTATCCTTTGGCAGTTCAGACCGTCGGTATAGCAATCGAACAGGCTCGCGCAATAGGGTTGCTCGGCAAGAATATCCTGGGCAGCGGTCTGGATTTCGATATTGAGATCCGGCGCGGTGCCGGGGCCTTCGTGTGCGGGGAATCGACAGCGTTGATGTTTTCTATTGAAGGAAAACGCGGCATGCCCCGTGTTACCCCGCCCCGCTCCGTCGAGTCAGGATTATGGGGGTGCCCTACCTGCTTAAACAACGTGGAGACTTTTGCCAACATCCCCTTAATCATAAACCAGGGCGCTGACTGGTACGCGACACACGGCACTAGTGGGTCCAAGGGTACCAAAGTCTTCGCCCTTTCAGGCAATGTGAGGTATGCCGGCCTGATCGAGGTGTCGATGGGGATTAGTACCCGTCAAGTGGTATTTGACATCGGCGGTGGGATCCAAGGGGGAAAACGGTTCAAGGCGGCTCAGATCGGTGGTCCCGGTGGCGGTTGTGTACCGGAGGAGCACCTCGACCTGCCGATCGATTTCGAATCATTAGATTCCATCGGATCGGCCATGGGCTCGGGCGCTTTGATAGTAGTGGATGAGACTACCTGCATGGTGGATTTCGCCCGCTACTTCTTGCAGTTTACTCAGCAGGAATCGTGCGGAAAATGTCCGCCGTGTCGCATCGGAACCTACCAGATGCTGCGCATCCTAGAACGCATAGTGGAAGGAAAGGGGGATAAAGGGGACCTTGAAAGGCTTGAAGATCTGGGCCGTCTCATCAGCCAGATATCTCTCTGCGGGCTGGGCAAGTCGGCTCCCCGGCCCGTGCTCTCCACGCTCCGATTCTTCCGGGACGAGTACAAGTCCCACATTTATGAAAAGCGCTGTCCGACAGGGAGCTGCTCAGCGTTGAAACGTCTCGTAATCGGGCCTGACTGTGTCCAATGTGGCCTCTGCATGGAAGTGTGCCCACAGCACGCTGTTATCGAGAAACAGGACGGCTTCGCCATTGACCCCGTGGTCTGCATCAACTGCGCGGCGTGCGTAACGGACTGCCCGATGGAATGCATCCTGGAAGATACCGGGGAGGAAAGAACCCATGAAAGAAACAGGACCGTTTGCCCTGACCATTGACGGGCGGGAAACTACGGTAGCACCGGGAACAACGATCATCGAGGCTGCAGCCGGCCTGGGGATCGACATCCCCCATCTTTGTTACTGCCCGGGATTGAAAAGCACGGGGTCCTGCCGTCTTTGTATCGTCGAGATTGAGGGGCTGCGCAGCCCGGTTGTCGCCTGCAAGCGGGAGGCCACCCCAGGGATTGTCGTGCATACGGACAGCCCGACCATCCGGGAGGCGCGCCGTTTTGTGGTGGAACTCCTGCTGTCACGGCATCCGCGGGAATGCCTTACTTGCGACAAAAACGGCGTGTGTCAGTTGCAAAGGTATGCCTATGAATTGGGAGCGCAGGCCGACCGTTTTCCTGTTGAACTTCCCAACCATCCTGTTGACGACCATAATCCGTTTATTTTCCGCGACCCCAATTACTGTGTCTTGTGCGGCCGCTGCATCCGAATCTGCTATCTCCAGGGTGCCGGTATCATTGATTTTATCAACCGTGGCTTGAAGACGAAAGTCGGGACGCCGTGGGACCGCCCGCTGGATCAATCAGGCTGCGACTTTTGCGGGAGTTGCGTTGAAGTCTGTCCTACGGCGGCCTTAATCGAGCGACAGCGGCGCGGCCGGGGCAGGGAATGGGAATTGCGCCGTTCCGTGTCCGTCTGCGGCCACTGCGGCGCGGCCTGCGCCGTGAACTTTCACCTGAAGGGCGGCGAGATCGTCAAGGTCGGCGCTCCCCAGCAGGTAGACTACTTATGCGGGCGCGGCAGGTTCGGATGGGCGCATCTTTCTCATCCGGAGCGGCTGACTGCACCGCTGGTAAAGAAGAACGGAACATTGGTAGCCGTCAATTGGGCTGAGGCCCTGGACGCTGCAGCCAACGGACTTAGGGCGGTACGGGAACAATGGGGACCCGATTCCGTCGCCGGGATCATCGGTACCGGCGTGTCCAATGAAGTTGCCCATGCGTTTCAGAGTCTCATGCGCATAGGATTACGCACCAATAACCTTGGTATTTCCCCTGGTCTCAAGGGGCCGGCGGATGTGTTGCACGACTTGGACACGGTTTATGGCGGAAAGAGGGCTACTCTGGAAGACATTGCAAGCGCCGATGTGTTGCTCGTTATCGGGGATACGGTCCGGCGATCACCTGTAGTATGGGCAAAAGTCAAGCGGGCGCTCGCTAACGGTGCAAACCTTATTTATGTCGGTTTTTACAACGGGCGGCTGGCAAAAACGGCCTCTGTATGGCTGCGCTCTCGTCCTGAAGCAACGGAAGCGGTACTGCATCAGATGGCAGCTATGCTTTTGCGGCTGGATGAGAGCGGGAGGCTTCCCGGACGGCGTCTCGAAGGTTTCAGCGACTATAAAACAGCTCTTCAAAGGGCTTTCTCAATGACTATTTCTGATGGTGAGGGGCTGGAGGCAAAAGATCTGGCCGCAGCCTGTGCTGCCTTTGGCGACTTAAGCCGCAAAGCAGTGGTAATTTTTGCCGCCGACGGAGTAAGCCGCGGTACGGCCGCTGCAGCTGTTAACCTTGCGCTTCTCACCGGAAGAACCGAACGAGCAATCTATCCCGTAGTTTCGGGAGCCAACGCAACCGGGATACTAACCTTGCTGAAAATCGGTAAAACGTCTACTGAAGCCGCCATGAACGCAGTTAAGATGCTTACAGGTACCAACGTGCGGGGTCTGTACATACTTGCGGAAGACCCCCTGTCTTTCTTTCCTGACCCGGAACGGTGGCGGGGTTTGATAAACGAGCTGGAGTTTCTCGTGGTTCAAGATATGTTCTTGACCCCGACTGCAGCACTCGCTGACGTGGTCCTGCCCGCTTCCAGCCACGTGGAAGAGGATGGCAGTTTCATTAACGCGGCGGGTCACCCGGTACGCTTTGATCAGGCAGTGCCACCTGTGGGGATGGGCAATCTGAATACGCTGGCGCAAATCGCTGCTCGCCTGGGGTCCCAGGCGCTTGGCGGCGAAGCACACGGTCCGACAGCAGAAATCGAACGCCTCGTGTCCGGTCGTGCGGTACCGGGCACTTCCAAGCCGGCATTGTTTCTGCCGTCTGTTAGCAATTTCACCAAGGGGAATACTCCTGGAATATCGCTTGTAGGGTATGCCTCCCGCTTTTATCCCGTCCACGATACCAGGCTGCGTTTCAGCGGCTTCGCCCGATTGGAACCGTATGGCGGGGACTGCATTGCCTTATCGCCAATAGATGCAGGAGCGCTGGGGATTGCGGAAGGAGCGGATGTTGTGGTTCAGTCGCCTTACAGCAAGGCTTCTGCCAGGGTGAAGATCGACAATGGATTGTTACCTGGCGTGGCGCTGGTTTCTCCGGACGCCCCGGTAGCATTAGCTATACTTGGCGGTTCGTGGCCCCTGGGTCCGGTGCCGATCCAGTTAACCGTTGCAAGGACTTAAGGAAGGGGATGAAAACGGTGAAAAGGGACCACCAGCTTACCGATTGCCAGGCGAGCCGGCAAATGATTGCTAAGGCATCCCGTGACGGTACCGTTACCATGTTTGATCGGGTCCGGGGACGTAAGGTTTGTTCATTTGGCTCGGGCGGCACTTGCTGCCGGGTCTGCTTTATGGGCCCCTGTCACGTTAAGGAAGAAGGCCCCGGGGCCGACACAGGCATCTGTGGGGCTACTCCTGCTACCATCGCGGCACGGAACTTCGGCCGGATGATTGCCGCCGGAACGGCTGCTCACAGTGACCATGCCCGGGAGATCGTGTTGACATTTCTTAAAATGCTCAACGGTGAAGCGGCCAGCTATACCATACGCGATCCCGTAAAACTCCGAGAACTTGCGGAAGTTCTTGGTATTTCCTCGAATGGTGATGCCAAAGAACTGGCACGCAGGGTAGCGGAATCTCTGCTTGCTGAATTCGGCAAGCAGGAAGGGGAATTGATTTTTCCAAGCCGGGCTCCTGCTAAACGGCAGGAGATCTGGCGCCGTCTCGGGGTTGTCCCCCGCGGCATCGACCGGGAGGTCGTGGAGATGCTCCATCGTACCAGCGTGGGCGTAGATCAGGATTTTGAGCACTTAATGCTTCAGGGAATGAGGGTAGCGCTGGCCGATGGCTGGGGCGGCTCGATGATCGCCACTGAACTGCAGGACATCCTTTTTGGGACGCCTTACCCTGTGCTCGGAAAGGTTAACCTGGGTGTCTTACGGGAGGATCACGTCAATATCGTGGTTCATGGGCATGAGCCGCTGCTGCCCATGGTTGTCGTGGACATGGCCCGGGATGAAGAGCTCCTGGCCAGGGCGCGAAGTGTCGGAGCAAAGGGCATCAATATCGCCGGTATTTGTTGCACCGCTAATGAACTCTTGCTCCGCAACGGCATTCCTGTGGCGGGAAGCATCCTTCAGCAGGAACTGGCTATCGTCACTGGCGCCGTTGACCTCATGATGGTCGACGTGCAGTGTGTCATGCAGGGTTTAGCTAATGTCGCGGCGTGTTACCATACGGAGCTGGTTACCACTTCGCCGCGAGCGCGCATCCAGGGAGTCACCCACGTGGAGTTTCACCCCGAGCACGCTGAGAAAACGGCGCGGGAACTCATTCTCAGGGCTGTTGACAACTACCCGCGGCGCGGCGTTGTGGAGATCCCGCACGAAGAGATAGATGTGATGGCGGGATTCTCTCATGAGTCCATTCGTTATATGCTTGGCGGGAGATTCCGCGCTGGCTACGGTCCACTCAACGAGAACATCATCAATGGCCGTATCCGGGGGATCGCCGCCGTGGTGGGCTGTTCCAACCCGCGGGTACGTTATGGAGACCTGCATACCACCCTGGTGAGGGAGCTGATCGCCAATAACGTGCTGGTGTTGACCAGCGGTTGCGCGGCTATCAACTGCGCCAAGGAAGGACTGCTGGTGCCCGAGGCCTCGGACCTGGCAGGTTCGGGGTTACGAGAGGTTTGCGAGGCGGTAGGTATGCCGCCGGTACTGCACTGCGGTTCCTGCGTTGATAACAGCCGCCTGTTGGTAGCGGCTACTGAAATAGTGCGCCAGGGCGGGCTTGGCGACGACTTGGCTGACCTGCCTGTTGTCGGGTGTGCTCCTGAGTGGATGAGCGAAAAGGCGTTGGCCATCGGCCAGTACTTTGTCACCAGCGGCGTTCCCGTCGGCTTTGGTGTCGTGTTCCCGACCCTCGGCAGCGAAGAGTTTTCCAGTTTCCTTTTTGAAGGTATAAGTGCGCTTACCGGGGGCAAGTGGTTTTTCGAACCTGATCCAAGATTGATGGCGCGCCGGGTGGTTGAGTACATCGATGCAAAACGGCGGGCACTGGGGATCGAGCAAGCAAGGGAAAGAGTTTTGTTTGATATGGAGATGCGGCGGCAGATCGCAACCGGCTAGCCGGTCAAACCACTGGTATACAGGGAACTCCGCTACGCCGCCGTCCGCGTTGACTGGCGGTGTTTTCTTAAATTCGTTTATGGAAGAAATGGGAGCTAATAGTCCCATAGCGAGGAGGAGCAAAATGGCGGCGCGTATTTTAGACGGGAAGGCGATAGCGGCTCAAATACGGTCGGAACTGGTACGGGAAGCGGGGTCTTTTGCCTCGCAATGGGGCTCGCCGCCGGGTTTGGCGGTGGTGCTGGTCGGGGACAATCCGGCGTCGCAGGCATACGTACGTAACAAGGAGCACGCCTGCCAAGAGGTTGGCATCCGGTCGACGGTGCACCGCCTGCCTGCTGACACCCAAATGGATGACCTGCTTCAGCTTCTGGACCGGCTTAACGAGGACAGAGGTATCCACGGTGTTCTTGTACAGCTGCCCCTTCCGGATCACCTGGATGCCAAAGCGGTAACGCAGGCCATTAGACCGGAAAAGGACGTAGACGGTTTTCATTCCCTGAACGTAGGGAAACTGCAGATCGGTGAGCCTTGCTTGGCGCCGTGCACGCCATCCGGGGTTATCACCATCCTCGAGCGGTCCGGCATTCACATCGCCGGAAGTCATGCCGTTGTGATCGGCCGCAGCAACATCGTCGGCAAGCCTACAGCCATGTTACTGTTGCAGCGCCACGCTACCGTAACTATTTGTCATTCCCGTACCCCAGACCTTGCATCCGTAACCCGGCAAGCGGACATTCTGGTGGTAGCCATTGGCCGGCCGGGGATGATTACCGGAAAGATGGTTAAAGAGGGGGCGGTAGTGGTGGATGTGGGAATTAACCGTGTGGATGGACGTCTGGTGGGAGATGTCGACTGGGATAGCGTTGCCCCGCGGGTTTCAGCCATCACTCCTGTCCCCGGTGGAGTCGGCCCGATGACCGTAACCATGCTTTTGGCCAACACCATTCTCGCGGCGAAATTGCAGGTATCCGCATCGGCCGGTATATTGGCGACCTAAACGGCAGCCGGGCGTAGGCGGGATGGTTTTTGCTCCCCCCAATGGGCGTAACTGTATTTCAGCTTGTGGGACCGGCGATTAACGGCTAAGTTATTGGTCTTTATATGCATTAAGGGTATGCTCACACCAATAATTGTTACCTTCTAGCAATTTATCTACCATCGAAAGGGGGATGAACTTGTCCAGGATAATTGCCACGGCAGCTATTCGGGGGGCACACAGTATCGTACGTCGGGCAGAAGAAAAGCTGAAAAGCGCCATGGAGATCCTGGGTGCGACTCACCCCGTGGAACTGCCCAATACCGGGTACTATCTTCCGGTCATCTATGGCATTACCGGGCGGAAGGTGACCCGCCTTTCCGATATGGAGCCGATCCTGGCCCTGGCGAACGAACTTCTTCCTCCATTGCCGGCGGAGACCCGTTGGACCCCTTACCTTGGTCCTGTTCTTGATGCCGGGATGGCCACACTGTTTGCGGAGGAAATCATTGAGGCCCTTAGGTATGCAACCGGGCCTTCCCCGGCCGGGGGCATCTGGCTGGGGGCAGCCGACGACGTAATCCTGAGGGAGCGCGGGATTGAGTTCGTGGACGGACGGGCGCCGGGGTTTGCCGCCGTGGTGGGGTCCGCTCCGGATACTCCTACAGCGGTAAAACTGGCCCGCGAAATGCAGCAGAAGAACCTTTACGTTTTTATGGCAGGGCAAGCCAACGGGACCAGTTTTGCAGAGCAGCTGGCTGCTGCCGACGTTCAACTCGGTTGGCCGACACGCCTGGTTCCCTTCGGCGAGGAAGTTTACGCGCACATTTACTCCCTCGGATTCGCCACGCGGGTGGCCCTGTCCTTTGGCGGCGTAACGCCGGGCGACTACCGCCGGGTGCTTCTTTACAACAAGAACCGCGTCTTTGCCTTTGTGTTGGCCCTAGGCCCGGTGACCGATGAATGGTATGCCACTGCGGCGGGTGCACTGAATTTTGGGTTTCCGGTTATTGCCGATACTGACATCCCGGAGATCCTGCCTTACGGCATCTGCACCTATGAGCATGTAGTGGCCCGTGTCCCGCACGAGCAGATTGTAGCCCGGGCGGTGGAGGTACGGGGACTCAAGGTGCCGGCAGCCGATGTAGAAGTGCCCGTGGCTTTTGGGCCGGCTTTTGAGGGCGAGATCATTCGCCGGAATGCTACCTTTGTTGAGATCGGCGCCGGCCGATCTACGGCTTTTGAACTGCTTGTGACACGGCCGATGGGCGAAGTGGAGGACGATCGAGTGCGGGTGATTGGACCCGATCTTGATCAGCTGAATGAGGGCGATACGCTCCCCCTGGGGCTGGTCATTGAAGTGGCCGGGCGAAAGATGAAAGAGGAGTTCGAACCGGTTCTCGAGAGACGTCTGCATTATTTCGTCAACTACCTGGAGGGCGTAGTGCACATCGGGCAACGTGACATAGTAAGGATCCGGGTGTCCAAGAAGGCGTTTGCCGCCGGCCTGCGCCTGCACCATATCGGGGCGGTGGTAGTCAACAGGGTCAAGGCCGAGTTCGGCTCGCTCGTCGACAAAGTGCAAGTCACGCTCTACACGGACCCTGAGGATGCGCTGGCAGAGCAGGAAAAAGCCCGGGCCGTCTACCGGCGTCGCGATGAGCGCCTCGGTTCGCTAACCGATGAGGCGGTCGACGTCTTTTACACCTGCAGTCTTTGTCAATCCTTCGCTCCGTCCCATATCTGCATAGTAACGCCTGAGCGTTTGGGGCTCTGCGGGGCGGTGAACTGGCTCGACGCCCGGGCGTCCTATGAACTCAAGCAAGCCGGGCCCAACCAGCCTGTCGTAATTGGAACGTGCATCGACGAGGTCCGGGGGCAGTACACCGGTGTCAACGCAGCAATGCAGCGTTTTACCCAGGGTAAGATCACGTCCTTGAGCCTTTATTCGATGATGGAGGACCCGATGACCTCGTGCGGGTGCTTTGAAGCAATCGCCGCCGTTCTGCCGGAGGCCAACGGGATCTTTATCGTTAACCGCGAGTACGCGGGGGATACGCCCCTCGGGATGCGGTTTTCCACCTTGGCCGGAATGGTTGGAGGCGGAGAGCAGACTCCCGGTTTTATGGGACTGGCAAGGGCATATATCTTGAGCCGCAGGTTCATTCAGGCCGATGGCGGCTTGGCACGGGTGGTTTGGATGCCGCACCAGCTTAAAGAGTACCTGAAAACGGGCCTCATCCGCCGGGGGGCAGAAATCGGCGTTCCCGATCTGATTGATCGCATCGCCGATGAAACGGTGGGCACTGCAGTGGATGGTATTCTGTCCTTCCTGGAAAAGACTGAACATCCCGCCTTAAGTATGGAACCAATTATGTAGACGCTAAGGAGGTGCGCACGGTGGCGTTGACCGGACTCCAAATTTTTAAACTACTACCGAAAACAAACTGCCGAGAATGCGGGTTTGCAACGTGTATGGCCTTTGCGATGGCTCTCGCGGCTGGCAAGGTTTCCCTGGATGCCTGCCCGCACGCATCGGATGATGCCCGTGCGACTCTGGGCGCAGCGGCTGAGCCTCCGGTTCGCTTGGTGGCGGTTGGCCAAGGGGAGTATGCCGTCGAACTGGGAGGCGAAGTTGTTCTCTTCCGCCATGAGAAGACTTTTTACCATCCGACGGCGCTGGCTATCGAGGTGCGGGATGATTTGCCCGAGGCCGAATTGAAGGAACGGTTGAGCCGCATTCAGACCCTTTCATTCGAGCGGGTGGGGATCACTATGCGCGTTAACTTGGTTGCAGTTCGCCATGCCCATTCGGATCCAGCGTTTTTCATCAAAACGGTTGAACTGGTCCAGGCGCACAGCCCGCTGCCGATAGCGTTGGTTACTCAGGATCCTGCAGTGATACGCGCAGCACTTGCGATTGCAGGTTCCAGGCGCCCTCTTCTCTGGGGGGCGACCGAAACGAACTGGCAGGAGATGACGGCTCTGGCCAAGGAGTATGGCTGTCCGCTGGTCGTGGCGGCAGGGGATTTGGCGGGTCTGGCCTCGCTCACCGAGCAAGTGACCAGCAGCGGCCATAAAGATATTGTATTGCACGTCCCCGCGGCAGGCGCAGGAGATGCCTTGCGCACGGCAACAGCGATAAGACGGATGGCCATTAAAAAACGGTTTCGCCCTTTTGGTTTTCCCATTCTTGCCTCGTTTGGCGATGGCCGGGACGCATACCTGGTCGCCCTGGCGGCCGCAACCTGCATCGCCAAGTACGCGAGCCTGGTTGTCCTGGATACTGTTGATCCGGCAGTCGTCCTGCCGTTATTGACTCTCCGCCAGGACATCTATACCGATCCGCAAAAGCCGATCCAGGTTCAGGCAACCTGCTACTCTATCGGCAATCCGGGCCCCAATGCCCCGGTCCTAGTAACCACAAACTTTTCACTTACCTATTTCTCTGTGGTTAACGAGATTGAAGCGAGCAGGGTGGGCACCTACCTTGTAACGGTCGACACTGACGGCACTTCTGTGCTTACTGCATGGGCCTCGGGCAAGTTTGGCCCGGAACAGATAGCCGAGGCGATGGAAAGGACGGGTGTTGGGGAAAAAGTTAAACACAGGCAGGTAGTCATTCCGGGCTATGTGGCCATGTTAAGCGGACGCTTAGAAGAGCTTTCAGGCTGGAATGTGCGGGTGGGTCCGCGCGAGGCCGCGGCGCTGCCGGGCTTTCTGCGATCCTATGTTACAAACTGAACGGTGTTTTTTATTAGTTTGAAATTTCAGAATTGACTTAATAATGGATGGAAACTTTCAGAAAGTCCATATCAGCATTAGCTAAGCTAAGAAGATAGCACCGTGTCAGAGGGGTTATTAACGGGCCGCAGGCTAAATTTTGGAGGGAGCGTGATGAGGTGGGATTTAAAATCGCGGTAGCGGGCAAAGGTGGATCAGGCAAGACGACGGTTGCTACGCTCGTCATTCGTTACCTCATCTGTCGCGGCCTGGGGCCGGTCCTGGCAGTAGATGCCGATCCGAACGCCAACCTTGGTGAAGCACTGGGGATAGCTCCATGTGCGGACCTAATGGAAACCCTGCGTGAAATCACCGATTCGTCTCTGGGATCGGGAGGGGTTGATAAGGTTTCCTACCTGGACTCTCGCTTACGGGAGGCATTGATGGATGCCGACAGCGGCGAAGTAGACCTTATCGCCATGGGGCGCCCTGAAGGTCCCGGCTGCTACTGTTATGCCAATGCTGTGCTGCGCGGGGTCATGGGAAAGCTGGACAGGAATTATAACTACACCGTTTTGGATAATGAGGCCGGTCTTGAACACTTGAGCCGCCGAACCACCGATCTTGTTGACCTGCTTATTGTTGTAAGCGATAACAGCGTACGGGGGGTGCGTTCCGCCCGCCGGGTGGTGCAAGTGGCCGCGGAACTCGGGCTGCAAGTCAAGCGCCAATGCCTCCTTGTGTGTAAGGCCCAGGGCAAACTCAGTGCGGCCTTACGCCAGGAAATCGCCGCCACCAGCCTTGACTATGCCGGGGTATTGCCGTATGACGCTCTCGTTGCCGAGTATGACGCAGGCGGCAAACCGCTCTTTAATATTCCCGCAAATGCACCGGTGGTTCGCATGTTCGAACCTGTAATGGATGAATTACTTCAGCTAAGCACGGATTTACAGAAGGAGGGGGAACCGCCGTGTCCTTTGAGCTTTACCGCGAAAGTTTTCCATTTAGGATCAGTGAGGTAGAAATTGGCGCCAGCGCTTCAGGCAACGGGCAGCAGCGGTCCCTTCGGGTGGGCGGTGCATCCACCTTGCCGTTTTTAAGCTTTGATGGGGCGCCTGGGCATCTTCCGGTGGTAGGCATGGAGGTATGGGATGTAGTCCCGGAACCCTGGCCCGCACCTTTAGAAAACGTTCTCGGTCCGGTAGCAAGCGATCCGGTAGGCTGGGCACGTCACTGCATCGAGGAGTGGGGAGCGGAATTCATTTGCCTGCGGCTGCGCGGCGCTGACCCCGAACTCGGCGACGCTTCTCCAGAAGCCTGTGCCACACTGGCACGGGATGTCCTGGATGCGACAGGCGTACCGCTCGTTGTGTTCGGGTGCGGCAACGACGCCAAGGACAATGTTGTAATGCAGAAGGTCAGCGAAAGCTGCGCAGGCCGGCGGTGCCTGATCGGACCCGTCACCAGCGACAACTACCGTACAATCGCTGCAGCCGCCATGGTCAACGGACATCTGGTTGTTGCCCAGAGTCCGGTAGACGTCAACATGCAAAAACAAATCTGCGTTTTGCTCAATGATTTGGGAGTACCGCAAACACAGATTGTTATGGATCCAACCACCGGGGGCCTGGGTTACGGCCTCGAATACACCTATTCCGTGATGGAACGGGTACGCCTGGCAGCGCTCCAGGGAGAATCAAGCCTTGCGTCACCAATGATTGTCTTTTGCGGTTTTGAAGCTTGGCGGGCCAAAGAGGCTAAGACCGGGCCGGCCGACGGAGTTGTGCAGGGTGCGCTTTGGGAGGCACTGACGGCCGGAACCCTTCTCCAAGCCGGGGCGGATATGCTGGTAATGCTTCACCCTGAAGCAACCCGTGCGGTAAGGGAGCACATTAAGGCATTAGCAGGGGGAGAGATAGCTATATGATTTTGATCGGGGAACGCATCAACGGGCTTTTCCGCGACGTGGCCCAGGCTATTCAGACGAAGAATCCCGAACCGATTCAGCGGCTTGCTCTAGCCCAGACCGAAGCTGGTGCGGCCTACCTTGATATAAACACCGGACCGGCGGTAGCTGACCCGGCGGCTGTAATGCCCTGGTTGGTAAAAACAGTGGAAGAGGTCGTAGATACCCCCCTGTGCATAGATGCGGCCAAGCTTCCGGCGATCGAGGCCGGGCTCAAGGCGGTAACCAAGAGTCGTCCTATTATCAATTCAACAATAGCCGAGCGCGAACAGCTCGAAAAATACTTTGCCATGGCCAAGGACTACGGGGCGTACCTGATCGCCCTGACCATGAACCGGCGAGGCGTGTCAAGAGACGCGGCCGACCGCCTGGCGATGGCGATGGAAATTGTCGTAACGGCTGACGAACTGGGTTTTCCCATACAGGATCTCTTTATCGATCCACTGGTGCTTCCCGTCAACGTTTGTCAGGAAAACATCGTCGAAGTGCTCGAGACCTTACGGCAGGTACGTACTCTGGCTGATCCGCCCCCGCGGACGGTGGTCGGATTAAGCAACGTCTCGCAAGGTTGTCCTCACCGCTCACTGCTTAACCGGACTTTTGCAAGCATGGCCATGGCCGCCGGGCTTGACGCTGCCATTGCCGACGTGCTCGACGGGGAGCTGAGGGAAACGGTGGCCGCCGGGCGCGTCCTCCTTAATAAAGAGATATACAGCGACGCCTTTCTCGGGAGTACGAGCAGGACTTCCTCTAAGCAAACCTTAAGGTGAGGGGGTTGACGAGATGAGTTTTGAGCCAAAGATTCTCGCCTTTTGCTGTCACCACTGCGCCTACGGCGCGGCGGACCTGAGCGGCGCACTCCGCCTTCAGTACCCGGTTAATGTCCAGATTATCAGGGTGCCTTGTTCGGGCCGCATCAGCGAAGAGCACGTCTTGAACGCCTTCGTCAATGGTGCGGATGGGGTTTGCGTAGCCGGCTGCCTTAAGGGCAACTGCCATTACCAGACCGGAAACCTGCGCGTGGAAAAAAGGGTCGACATTCTGAAAAACCGCTTGTCGGACATCGGTATCGAGTCCGAACGGCTGCACATGTTTCACGTTTCGGCGGCCATGGGGGCACCGTTTGCCCGCTTTATAGAGGAACTGGTGGAGACCATCCGTGGTCTTGGCCCGACATTCGGCGGTCAGGAGCGGGGAGGGAGGGGAACAGCTTGATTCTCGCACGTCCTAAGACCGTATCGTCAATCCTGCCCCTGGTTTGGGGAATGAAGTCGCTGGTGGTGGCAGGGTGCCAGGAGTGTGTGACGGTATGTCAGGCGGGGGGCAGAAAAGAGGTTTCTTGTGTGGCGCAGCTTCTTGAGATCGCCGGGAAGAAGAGGGGCTTTCTGTTTACGATCGCTCAGGTTACCGTTTTCAGGCAGTGTGACAACGAGTACCTCGCGCCGCTGGATGCTTTACTTAAAAAGGCGGATGCGTGTATCTCCCTGGGTTGCGGGGTTGGCGTGCAATTTATCGCGGAAAGACACCCGGCGGTGATGGTCATTCCCGGGGTTGACACCGTCGGCGGAGGGGGTACGGTGATGCCCGGGGTATGGGAGGAACGCTGCGCCATGTGCGGAGAGTGTATCCTCGCGGAGACCGCTGCGATTTGCCCCATGACCCGTTGTGCCAAGGGGCTCTTGAACGGCCCGTGCGGCGGGTCGGTCGACGGCAGGTGTGAAGCCGGCACTGACCTGCCCTGCGCTTGGGAGATGATTTACCAGCGGCTGAGGAAACAGGGGCGTCTCGAAAGCCTGACGAGGATAAGACTACCGAAGAACTGGGCGCATTCCGGTTCGGGAGCGATGCGCAAGGTCATTAGGGAGGAAGTAATGCCATGTCTATCGGTCCAGCCGCTAAAGTGATTGAGGCCCGTACCGGGAGCAGGCTGGAGAAGGTCCTCAGGGCGGGTCACTTTGCGGTGACTGCCGAGATCGGGCCGCCCAAGGGTGCCGACGGGCGCAGGATCCAAGATCTAGCTTTTTTGCTCAGGGATTGTTCCGACGCGCAGAATCTAACCGACAACCAGACGGCGGTCGTGCGTCTTTGCAGCCTTGCGGCCGCGGTACATGTTTTACACAGCGGTGGAGAACCGGTGCTGCAGATGACCACGCGTGACCGCAAC
Source organism: Desulforudis sp. DRI-14 (assembly GCF_052618305.1). Next base: position 20,217 of record NZ_JBQXEZ010000010.1, read on the forward strand.
AGGATTGCCTTGCAGTCCGACCTCCTCGGAGCGGCAAGCCTCGGCGTTCGCAACGTGCTGTGCCTCAGCGGTGACCACCAGCGCTTTGGCAACCACCCGGAGGCTAAAGGTGTCTTTGATCTGGATTCCGTGCAGTTGACCGCGACGGTGAGACGAATGCGAGAAGAACGGCTGTTCATGTGCGGCGAAGAAATAAAGGTTCCCCCGCGGGTTTTCGTGGGGGCCGTGGAAAACCCCTTCGCCGGTCCTGTTGAGCTTCGGGTGCTCCGCCTGGGCAAAAAGGTTATGGCTGGCGCGGAATTCATCCAAACGCAGGTCGTTTATGACGTTGAAGGCTTTGCTCGTTGGATGGCGGCTGTACGCGCTGCGGGATGGCACAAGAAGACCTTCATCTTGGCCGGGGTTACCCCGCCAAGGTCGGCCAGCGCTTTACGTTACATGAGCCGGATCCCAGGGATGAGAGTGCCGGAAGAATTGATCCGTCGTATGGAAAAGGCGTCCAACAAACCCCGGGAAGGCCAACGTATCGCTTTGGAGGTCATTGATCAGGTCCGCACCATAGCAGGAGTCAGCGGTATACACATTATGGCTATTAACTGGGAAGAAGCCGTACCGGAAATCGTTAGCATGGCAGGGCTTTATCCCCGGCCACGACCGAATTGACCCTAGTTTTTGCAGTCAGGGGGAAGAGAGCATGTTACCCGATATCGAAATTGCCCGCAACGCTAAGTTAAGGCCTATAGTGGATGTGGCTGCCGGTCTTGGTCTTAGCATGGACGACATCGAGCTATACGGCAAGTATAAGGCCAAGGTAAGTATGGATGTTTGCCGACGAGTGAAAAATTCCCCGCGCGGAAAGTTGATCTTTACAACGGCCATTACCCCAACGCCTGCCGGAGAGGGGAAGACGTGCACTGCGGTCGGTCTTACCCAGGCTCTGGGGCGTTTGGGCAAGAAGGTCATGCTTTGCCTTAGGGAACCGTCGCTGGGCCCCACCTTTGGCGTTAAGGGTGGAGCGGCCGGCGGGGGGTATTCGCAGGTCGTTCCCATGGAAGACATTAACCTGCATTTTACCGGTGATCTTCACGCCATCTCCGCAGCGCACAATCTTCTGGCGGCGGTGATAGACAACCACCTTTATAACGGCAACGAGCTGCAGATTGATTCGAGAAGGGTCGTCTGGCCGCGTGTAGTGGATATGAACGACCGCGCGTTAAGGAATATCGTGTGCGGTCTGGGCGGAAAAACTGATGGTGTGCCGCGGGAGGCCCGTTTTGACATTACCGTGGCCTCGGAAATCATGGCGTTGATGTGCCTGGCGGAAGGGTTGGATGATTTCAAGGAGCGCGTGGGCAGAATCCTGGTCGCCTATACCCAGAGCGGGACACCCGTGTTTGCAAGGGATCTGAAAGTGGCTGGGGCATTGACGGTCCTGATGAAGGACGCCTTGAAGCCCAACCTCGTGCAGACCATTGAAGGCCAGCCGGCTTTTGTTCACGGCGGTCCGTTTGCGAACATCGCGCACGGCAATAACTCTATCATCGCGACTCATACGGCGCTTGGGCTGGCGGACTATGTGGTCACTGAAGGGGGCTTCGGCTCCGATCTTGGCGCCGAGAAATTCTTTGATATTGTATGTCCCTATGCCGGTTTTAAACCTGACGTGGTAACCCTTGTGGCTACCGTCCGGGCCCTGAAGCTGCACGGCGGAGTGGCGCTGGCCGATGTCGGGCACCCCAATCCCGAAGCGGTCAGGTGCGGGCTGCCTAATCTTGATTGGCACGTGCACAATATCAAAAATAATTTCGGCCTGCCGGTGGTAGTAGCCATCAACAGATTCCCCACCGACGATCAGTCCGAGTTGGATCTTATCAAAAAGCATTGCGAGGAAGCGGGGGTTCCCGCAGCGGTTTCCGAAGTCGTTGCCCGCGGCGGGGCCGGGGGAGAAGAACTGGCGACAAAGGTACTGGAGATCCTTGAGCGCAATGAGGCTTCTTCCTACAAGCAACTCTACGATTGGGACCTGCCCATTCAACAGAAGATTGAAGCCGTTGCGCGCAAGGTCTACGGGGCCGACGGCGTCATCTACACCGATCTGGCAGAACGACAGATCGAGGACCTTGTCCGTCTCGGATTGGATCGTTTACCAATTTGCATCGCCAAAACGCAAAACTCGATTTCCGATAACCCCAGACTTTTGGGCCGACCCATGGGTTGGAATTTGACGGTGCGTGAATTGCGGCCCGCAACCGGGGCGGGGTTCCTGGTGGTATTGGCGGGGAAGATTATGACGATGCCTGGCCTGCCGAAAATTCCGGCGGCGGAAAAGGTCGATATTGACGCGCTTGGCAACGTAGTGGGGCTCTTTTAGAGGTCGCTTGTGATTCTTGTGATTTAGGATAAATTGAGGGAAGGAGGTGAGGGTGGTGCGGATAAGGGCGCTTATTGTTGATGACGAGTATCCTGCAAGAATGGAGCTGCGCTACCTGCTCTCTAAGCACGAGAGTATCGAAGTAATCGGTGAAGCGACCAACAGTATCGATGCCTGGCAATTGATTAGCGCGGTTGAGTACGACGTGGTGTTTCTTGATATTGAACTGCCGGGCATCAGCGGAATGGAACTGGCGGCCAGACTGAAGCAACTGCCTAACGCGCCACGGGTGGTGTTTGTTACGGCATTTCAAGAACACGCTTGCGAGGCGTTTGGCCTGAGGGCCATAGACTATCTTCTTAAGCCCATTAGCGAGGGGCGGCTGCGGGACACTATTGCCCGGATTCAAGAGGTGCTTGAAAACGAATCCTGCGCGTTGAAATGGTTAACCGGCGAGCGGAATGGGGTGGCGGTACCGGTTGCTGTTGAAGATATCATTTACGCTTATGCCGCTAACAACCGTACCTTTCTCCGCACCCGTACCGACAGGGTACGCGTAAGGTATACCCTGGAGCAGTTGGAACAACGCTTACCCAGCGACCTTTTCTTCCGCTCACACCGCGCATACCTGATCAACATTGATCAAATTAAGGAAATTCGGCCAGATGTTAACGGCGCTTACTCTTTAGTAATGAACGACGTTATTAACAGCGTGGTTTCTGTTAGCCGGGGCCGCGTTCAGAGCCTCAAGAAGCGTCTGGGGCTGAGGGGACGCCTTCGCACAAAAGGTAACGCATATTCACGCAAGAAACAAGTAGAGGTGTAGGTGACATGAGTACGGGATGTATCGTAACCGAATGTGCTGGACGCTTACGCAAATTAGCCGACGAACGTACGTGCGGTCAAGGTCGGCAGGTAATGCCCTTCTGCCTGCCCTGTACTCTGGCGCTGGAGCCGGTCGCGGATGTTGTTGAACGCATTGCCAAGGGCTGTGCGACCGAAGCCGAACAAGATTTCCTAAGGCAATCTTATACTCAGGTGCCGATGATTGCTCGCTGCCGCTTTGGTCGCAACACGTGGAATGGCGTAGCGAACTTGCTGGAAGAAGCTTGGGATGTCGTCAGTGAACATGTCAAAGGAAAGCATTGTCCGTCAGGGCTTTGTTGCACTCCGTCAACCTTCCGGATTGACCCGGATAAATGTGTAATGTGCGACCTTTGCGCTGAAGTCTGCCCGGAAGACGCCATTGTCGGGCGTCCCTTTGTTGAATACCGAACCGATAATAGCCCCTACAAGATACTCGTCCACAGGTGCACCGGTTGCGGCCAATGCGTTCCGGTGTGCCCGGAAACCGCGATTGTCAAGGTTGTCGAAAAGCGCATTGAACAAAACGACCGTGAGGACGTGGGGTAAAAAAATATGCTTTTAACGACAACGCCAGGTGTTCCTGGAAAAACACTTCAACTTCTGGGTATCGTGGGGGCGCAGGAGTATTGCCAACTGGATGCAACGGATGACCCCGCTGCTGATCCTATCCGGGTGCTGGAAAAAGGCAGGGAAAGTGTTTTGGAAATGTTGGCGGAAAAGGCCCGGGACCTGGGGGGAGACACCGCAGTAGGCATCAGCTTGAGCATCTGTTCCATGCATAACGGTAATTGCAACGGGATCCTTATCATGGCTACGGGAACCGCCGCGAAATTCCTTGGCCCGTGGCGATAGTCTTTCCTTAAGGTTGCGATGAACATAAACGGGGCTGTGGCTTTTAGCCACAGCCCCGTAATCTTAGTTGTGATGTCGGGAGGTTTTAGAAACATGCCAGGGACAAAGAACGTGCGGCTCTTAAACGCCTGCAGGCGGTACAATTGTTCAAAAAAGTATCCGGCACCAAGGTTGCCAGGTGGGCGATTTCAAGCGCCGAGGCGTAGTGGTGGCCGCAACACGAACATTTCTGCAGGGGGAAGCTGGTTTCCTTAACGGCCTTAAACGGCCTTAATTCATCTTCAGGGGGAGCGATGGTAATAGCTCCCGTGGGACAGTAACGGGTACACCGCCCGCACCCCATGCAGGCTTCAGGGACAAAACGCCAGATGACCCTGGCTTTCTCCAAATCCGGTCTCATAGCCAGAGCGCCTGCCCGGCATGCCGCAGCGCAGGCGCCGCAGGCGATACAGAGGGTTTGGCGGAAAACTGGCTGAGGCCGGGCCTGAAGACGGTTGACAACGGGGGAATTTCCTGCTGCCATTTGGGCATCCTCCTATCTTGCTTGTGGTCGCCTAAGACCCGATCAAACTTGCGTAGGCCTGGCGTCGCTGCAGGTTTAAGAGGCGGATGTCTTCCTCATTTACCAGTGTTAGAGCTTTTGTCGGGCAGACTTTTACGCAGGCCGGACCCTCGGGCCGGAAGTAACACAGGTCGCATTTCACAGCAACCTTCCTCATTTTCTTTTCATCCTGTTCACTAAGAATGAGGGGGAGAAGGACCGAGGTTGCCAGAACTACGCCTGTGGCAGCCGCCTGGCGGACGGCCTGGATTTCGATGCAACCGATGGGACAGGCCAGGACGCAGATCCCGCAGCCCACGCATTTCTTCTCGTTCAGTACAACGGCCGCGCCCTGCACTTCAATGGCATACACCGGGCAGACCTCCATACAGGGGGCCTGATCGCACTGGCGGCATTGCAATGGAACGCTGCCCTGCGCTGTCGGAGTGAGAAACATGCGCGGGTACGGCACTGCTCCCGCTTCTTTATGGACTAATGTACAGGCGGCCAAACAGGTGTAACAGCCCAGACATTTTGCCTTGTCCGGGATGATAAATTGCCTGCGCACGAACCTCACCCCACTTTCCTTTACTCTTGCCGCTTAACCAGAGCCTCAAGGTTGACCATATACTGTTCTTTCTTCTGGCGGCGCATCATCTGAGCCTCCACTGACGATATTCTTTCAATATTAGCTGCAGACGCCTTTAGTTCGGGTATTCCACAAACAGGGTCCCGCACCCGACTGGTCAGTTCATTGACAGGTGCTTCCCAATAGTGAAACGTCATGAAAATAATTCCAGGTGGGACCCGGTCAGTTACCCAAGCCCTGGCATTTATTGAGCCACGGCGTGTGGAAACGCGGACTAGGTCGCCGTTGCGAATCCCTCTGCGGCGGCTGTCTTCAGGGTTAATTTCCACCAATTCTTCCGGCCCCATTTGGTTCAATACCCACTCCTTGCGCGTAATCGTGCCGGTGTGATAGTGATAAACGCGGCGGCCGGTGGTCAGTACAAGCGGGTAGTTTTTATCGGGCTTTTCGACAATACCGACAGACGTTTGCTCCGGGTCAAGAGGAACAGGTCTTAACTGCGCCTTTCCTGACGGGGTTATAAAAACATTGTTAGAGTACAGGACAGCGGTTCCCGGGTGCGTCTCGTCAGGACAGGGCCAGAGAAGACCGGAGCTGTCGTCAAGCCTCTTGTAAGAAACCCCGCCGAACTTTTCGGGTATCAAAAGACGCATCTCCTCCCAGATCTCCTCCGGTGAACGGTAGGAAAGAGCTGAAGAACCCATTTTCCGGGCAAGTTCGCTGAAGATCCACCAATCGGGCCTGGCGTCTCCGGGGGGCGGTACGGCCATCCGTACGCGCTGAACCCTGCGTTCGGTATTAGTGAAGGTACCGTCTTTTTCAGCGGCGCAGGCGGCAGGGAGCACAACCTTGGCGAGGCGGGCCGTTTCTGTTAGAAAGATGTCCTGAACGACTAAAAGATCGAGCCGCTCCAATGCCTTCCTCAGGTATCCCGAATCCGGCTCGCTTAACACGGGATTGGCGCCAAAGACGTAAAGGGCCCGGATTTTCCCTTGCATAATGGCTTCACTGATCTCGGTAGCTCTGATGCCGGGTTTCGATGGGGGCTTTACTCCCCAAACATGTTTAAAACGCGTTTGGTCTTGAGACCTGCTAACATGCATGTATCCGGGCAGGAAGTCCGGCAGGCAGCCCATGTCACCCGTGCCCTGAATGTTGTTCTGCCCTCGTAAAGGAAAGACGCCGGATCCGGGCCTGCCAAGATGACCGGTGATAATCGCCAGGTTGGCCAGGGCCAGCACGGCGGCTGTCCCGTGGGCAAACTGGGTGACACCCATGCAGTAAAGGATCGCCGCTGTTGGTGCATTCCCGTATAAGTGAGCGGCAGCCTGCAGATCTGCCTGTGGTATGCCGGTCATCATTTCCACCCGTTCTGGTGTCCACTCAGCTAGGCTGGCCGCAAGGACATCGAAGCCGGTGGCCATCTGATTAACGCGAACGGTATTAATTAGGCCATCGCGGATCAGAATGTGCATCATGCCATTCACAAGAGGAATGTTCTGTCCTACCGGCACCCGCAGCCAGATGTCTGCTCGAGCAGCCATCTCGGTATGCCTTGGATCGGCCACAATCAGCTTTGCCCCCCGCTTTCGGGCCTTGATAACGTGTAAGGCTACTAACGGGTGACACTTGGAAGTATTTGAACCAATAATAAAAATGGTCTCAGCGGTTGTACCAATCTCTGGAATTGTGTTTGTTGCTGCTGCGCTTCCCATCGCGGTCGCCAGACCGGCGACGGTTGGGGCGTGTCAAAGGCGGGCGCAACAGTCAACATTGTTGGTACCCATGACTACCCTGGCAAATTTCTGTGCTGCGAAGTTATCTTCATTAGTGCCCTTAGCTGAAGCGATAAGGGCAAAGGCATCCGGATCTTGCTGGCGCACCCTGTTCAAATGGTCCGCGATAAAATCCAAAGCCTCGCCCCACGTTACAGGGACTAGCGTCCCGTCTTTCCGGATAAGGGGGGTTTGCAGCCGGCGCGGGTCGCTGACGTGGTTATACCCATAGTAGCCTTTAAGGCAGAGTTCGCCTTGACTTACCGGGTGTTCCGGGTCGGGTTCCACTCCGACAATACGCCTTTGGTCAACCAGGAAGTAAAGTCCGCAACCTACTCCGCAGTAGGGGCATATGGTCCGGACTCGTTCAACAGTCAACGTCAATGATCAATCCCTCCTGCCGGCGAGATCCTGTATATAAAACAACGCCTGGAACAGGTGAAATATCCCTGCCCAGGCGGTCGGCGTTTCTCCACAGTGTTCCCCGGTGGTTAATTCCACCTCTTGCCGCCAGTAACACTGCGGGTGTCTTATTTGCTTTTATTGTATGGGTTAAGAAACTCCGGGACAACGGCTTGGGGACGAAAGGTCCAAGGACCTGCTCTAATAACAGTTAAACATAGTGAACGGTATCTAAGTAATCACAGACTAATAATTTGCGGGAGAAATCGCTTTAAGCGGGTGGTTTTCGTGGACAAAGCGGTTTTTAAGTGTTATACGTTACAATAGTAGGCAGGAATGGAAAAAACAGATAGGCTATGCGGTCTATTTTTTTAAGGCGTCTGAAGAAACGATGGGCGCAGGGTAGGATCAGCCTGTCAGAAAATGTGGTGTGCAAGGATTTATGTACTGAAAGTCTTCGCGGTAAGAAAGAGCGCCAACCAAGAAGATAGAAACGGATAGGGGTTGGCAGCTTACCTGGCAGTATGCCAATCTGTTGACCGGGGTCAAGATCGGACTGGCCCTGCCGCAGAAGCTGAACCCCGGCCCGTGGGTGGCTAACGTCAGCTACTTCGCCCCGGTGTCCTTGCTCTTCTTTATGTTTGTCCTTTTCATCATAACGGTGTTGCGCAAGATTGACATTCACCCGATGAATTATCTGTTCGTATGCGCCGCCTACTTTAGCTTTCACCTGTTGCTTGCCTGTCTGGCCGACCACATTTCCATCCACCTGGCTTTCCTCATCTGTTTCCTGGTGTCGATTTTCCAGGTGGTCTCCTATATGCGGCTGGTGGTCGGCAAAAGGTTTGCCTTTATCGAGGTAGGCATTTCACAATTCGTGTTTCTGGTCCTTTTCTCATATACATTCTTCTTCCAGGGCTACACCGGGCTGGTGATAACGATCATGGCCATCATCACGCTGTTTGTCGTGATGCAGATGACCGGGAGGGTCAATTGGACTGAGGTGTTTGAACAAAGTTGCGACTAAAGCGGCGAAGAAGGATGATGCCGCGAAGGTGTAGGGCAATGCAAAACACTTAAGTTTCTGCGCTTGAGGTGTTATAATTTTCCCGGGTGATTGTTACCGATGCTGTTGGCGCTGTTGCCTGTCTTCAGGTTATTGGCGACTTTACTCCTGGTGCTCGGCCTTTTTGCCGTCCTGCCGGGATATGAGGACGCCTTCGCTTTCGCCGGGCAGGGGGATGTTCTGCGCTTTTCGCAGTGTGTTCAGGCCAGGAACGAGTCCTCCAACGGCAGCATCGGCAATACGCCGGCACCGACGCGGGGTGGACCGGCTCAAAGAAGGTGCTTTTGGAGACAGCCCGCTGCCTGTCTTTCAGGAGACGGCTGGTTGCTTGCAAAATTCTACCAGTCCGGTTTCCTGGAAATAATGCAGAATAGTCTTCGTATCAAAGTATAAGACAAGATAAAGGAGGTTTAGGCATGAACACCATGAAAGTATTCGGGCTGATGGCCCTTCTGACCGTGATTCTCGTCCTTATCGGCCAGGCTATCAACGGTCCAAGCGGAGCGCTGGTTTTCCTGTTCATCGCCCTGGCGATGAACCTTTTTGGCTACTACAACAGCGACAAGATCGCCATCAAGATGACCGGCTCCTACCCGGTGTCGGAGGCCGAGGCGCCGGAACTTTACGACATCATCAGGGGACTGGCGACCAGGGCTGGCCTGCCGATGCCCAGGGTCTACATCACCCCGTCGCCGCAGCCCAACGCCTTCGCCACCGGGCGCAACCCCAACCACTCGGCCGTGGCTGTGACCGAAGGCCTCTTGCGGATACTCAACCGGACCGAACTGGAAGGGGTTCTAGCCCACGAGCTTGCGCACATTAAAAACCGTGACGTCCTTGTGGGAACGATTGCGGCGACTATGGCCGGTGCCATCACGATGATCGCCAACGTCATTCAGTGGGGCGCCATCTTTGGGTTCGGCCGCAGCGACGACGAGGAAGGCGGAGGAGGCCTCGGCGCGCTGGTAATGGCCTTTGTAGCTCCGATAGCGGCAATGATCATCCAGATGGCGATTTCCCGCTCACGGGAGTTCGGGGCCGACGCTTACGGCGCCAGGATTGCGGGCCGGAGCGACGGGCTGGCCAATGCGCTCCTCAAGCTGGAGCAGGCGGCGCACGCCGTCCCGATGCACGTTAACCCCGCAACCTCCCATCTGTTTATCGTCAACCCGCTGAGCGCGGCTTCCATCGGGCGGCTTTTCAGCACCCACCCGCCGATCGATGAACGGGTCAGGCGCCTGCGCGAGATGCGGTTGGTATAGGGGGTTAAAGAGTGGCGGTTTGGAAATGCGCCAATTGCGGCGCTGTTTACGAGGGGCGCTGCAAGCCCGGCAAGTGCAAGAACTGCGGAGCCGGCAAGGAAACGCTGATCAAACAAGAAGCAGCAAAATGACAGGTAACGGGGGTTGAAGTCAGGGCCGAAACCGCGATGGTTTCGGTCTTAACTTTATATGGGCAATGATTAATTCCGATCAGCTTGTCATAAAGAATGCGTTGCATGTGTTTACGGCATGAAGAGACCTTCCCGGGAGGTGCTCGACGATTTCACAGGCGCCAACGGGCGGTGATGTGCCGGCTGTGCCGTCCGACTTCAGAGAGCTCTTTGAAACGCATTATGCCAGGGTGTGCCGCCAGGCCGGATGTATCCTGAATGACGCTGATGCGGCCGAAGACATCGTCCAGGAGACATTCTGCCGTTTGCTGCTCAACCCTCCCAGGCAGCGCGTCAACGTGGGCGGCTGGCTGTCGCGGGTGGCCACGAACCTTGCCTTGAACCACCTTCGCGGCCGGAGAAGCAGGACACAGCGGGAAGAAACCGCCGGGAGGCGGTGGCAGCCCGGAACCCTGTCGGCGGAAGAACAGGTCTTGCGGAGCGAAAGGCTGGCGTTGGCCAGGCAGGCCCTGGCCGGTCTCTCCGAACGGGAACGTCTCTGCCTGCTGTTGCGCTTCTCCGGTATGAGTTATGCGGAGGTGGCGGAGGCCATCGGTATCAAGATCAACTCGGTGGGCACCGTTTTGACTCGGGCCGAGGCGAAGTTCCGCCGCCGTTATACCGCTTTGAACGGGGGAACTGAGGATGTGTTTTGAGAAGGGGAAACTACGGGCGTATCTGGACGGCGAGGTGCCCCCCTGGGAAGCCAAGGCTGTCGCTTCCCACCTCGAACTGTGTTCCGCCTGCCGTATGGCTGTTGAAGAGCTTAAGGCCAACGAATCCTTTGTTAACGAGGTTTTAGACGGTTGTCTGGCGGAGGCGGGGGTTCAACGCCGACATCTGGCGGCGTCCTGGGCGAGGATGGCTGTCCAGAACGAGACTTTACCAGCACATCTAGGGAAAGGAGTTAGACAGGTAATGACGAGATTTAAAACAGCGGCGATTGTCGCCGCGACTGTACTGGCCCTGGCGCTTCCGTTTTCCTATGCTCCCGTACGGAGCTTTGCTGCCGAGTTACTGACCATTTTCCGGGTCGAACGTATCCAGGTAATCGACATAAGCCCCGAGACCCTGGCCCAGCTTGAGGACGCTTTCAGGAACGGCAACGGGACCGTGAACATCGAGAACTTCGGCCGCGTGACCTGCAGCGGCAGCCACGAATTGCGCGAGGTCAGCAGGGAAGAGGCTGGCAAGGCCGCTGACTTCAAAATTAAACTGCCGGCGGCGGCCGGGTACGAGAACCCGTCTTTCGGGCTGCTTCCCGAGTCTACCGTAACGCTGACGCTCGACGTCGATAAGGTAAACTCCTTCCTGCAACTGACGGGGAGCACCACTCTTCTCCCGGACTTTCTGGACGGAAAGGATTTCAGCCTGCGCATACCGACGGTAGTCGTCGCCGAGTACGATCTGGCTGACGGCCGCCGGATCGCCGTGGCTCAGGGGAGAAGCCCTGAACTGATTGTGCCAGAAGGTACCGACGTCTTTGCCCTGCGCGACGCCCTCTTAAGCATACCGGCGCTGCCGTCGAGCATCAGGAACCAGCTTGCCGCAGTGACGGACTGGCAGCACACCGTCCTGATTCCCAACATCCAGGGCAGCTCCCAAGAGGTCAGCGTGAATGGTCGGCAGGGCGTTTTCATCGCCGACGAGGATAGCGGTCCGTCCTGGTCCGGCCTGATCTGGCCCGAAGACGGCGTCCTTTATGTTATCGCCGGTGACAACCTGAGCCTGACCGAGGGTCAAACCCTGGCCGGTACATTGAAATAGCGGAGATGTATCGTGAACAAGGTTATTGAGACTGACAACCTGACAAAGAAATACCCTGCAGGGGTCGGCTGCAGCGAGATTTGCCTTTCGGTCAACGAAGGGCAAATCTTCGGCTTTCTGGGCCCCAACGGGGCGGGCAAGAGCACCTTTGTGAAGATACTGGTCGGCCTTCTGAAGCCTACCTCGGGGGCCGCGCAGGTGCTGGGGAGACCTCTCGGGGATCTGTCGGCGCGGCGCCGGATCGGCTTTCTGCCCGAGCAGTTCCGCTACCAGGAATGGCTGACCGGGGAAGAACTGCTTCGCTTTCACGCCTCCTTGTGCGGTTTGGGCCGTCACGCCGGCCGTCCGGCGGTGGCCCGGGCCCTGGAGATGGTAGGTCTCAGAGGCAGGGAAAGGGGCAAGATCAGGACTTATTCCAAGGGTATGCAGCAGCGCATCGGGATGGCCTGCGCCATCCTGGCCGACCCCGACCTGGTCTTTCTTGACGAACCCACCTCGGCGCTCGATCCCATCGGGCGCCGGGAAGTCCGGGAGATCATCCTTCAGCTCAAACAGGCCGGGAAGACCGTGTTTTTGAACAGCCACCTTTTGAGCGAGGTGGAAATGGTTTGCGACGAGGTGGCCGTCATCAAGGCCGGGCGCATCGTCGCGGCCGGTTCGCTGGCTCAGCTCCTGGGAGGGCAGATAGAAGTGGAAATACAGGCCGAAGGGCTTACGCCCGAGCTGGAAGCCGGGCTTAACGGGATCGCTCCCCTGTTCCGTGTAGAAGGCAACCGCCTGCGTGTCCGGCTAGCCGACAGGGAGCAGATCCTGCGCATGATCGCCCTCATCACCGCGCACGGCGGCCGTATTTACAGTCTTGTCCCGCGCCAGAGGTCGCTGGAGGATCTCTTCGTGGAACTGATCGAACGGCGGGAGGTGAGCCAGGGTGTGGACGATCGCCGCCATCACCTTTAAGGAAGCCTACCGCCGCCGTATCCTCCCGGTAACTGTCCTGGCCGCCGTCCTTTACTTGGGCCTGTTGAGTTTCGCGGTAAGGATGCTCAGCCGCCAGTTCGAGTTAACAATGGACCCTTTTAAGGAAGTGGTCTTTTCCCAGATCTTTACCATGGGGCTGTACTTCGGAAGCTTCATCGTATCCTTCCTTGCCGTCTTTGCCGCGGTCGGCACCGTTTCGAGCGAAATCGAAAACGGCACGATGCTTGCCGTTGTCCCGCGGCCCATCCGGCGGTGGAAAATCGTCCTGGGCAAGTTCGTGGGGTTCGGAATCATGTTGGTGGTCTATGCGGCCGGGCTCTTTCTAGCCCTAACGGTCGTGATCGAGCGCATCGGCGGCGTCGACCTGCCGTCACAAGGTGCGGCTCTGGTTTTATTCTGCTTCCAGCCCGTGATCCTATTGGCCGTCACTCTTTGCGGGACTACCTTCCTGTCAACAATGGCCAACGGTGTCGTCGCCCTCGCCCTTTACGCCGTGGCCGTAGTCGGGGGGATGATCGAGCAGATCGGCTATCTCGTCCAGAGCACTTCTTTACAAATAACCGGGATCATTACGAGCCTGATCATGCCCGTTGACGCCATCTACCGCAAGACAGTCTACGTCCTGATGCAGTCGCAAATCCAGAACCCGCTGCACGCGGTGATGGAGATGGGGCCTTTTGGAGCCCATGCCGAACCCAGCGTCTGGATGCTGGTCTATGCCGGGCTGTACACGGCGGGAGCGCTGGGGCTGGCGATGTACCTCTTCAGCCGGCGCGATATCTAAAAGAGAGGTCAGAGGCCGGATGCAGGGGTTTAGAAGTCTTAGAAGTTAGAGGTTAGAAGTCGGGAGTCGCGTCGGTGATTGCTTAAAAAAACGCATAACCAAAAGAGACCGGGTAAGAATGCACCCGGTCTCTAATCTTTGACGCAACGGTCAGCTAAGCGGTCTCCCTGACCTTGTCCGCTTCCGCCCGGACCAGCCTGCGGCCGGCGGCGCTCATTAGGACGGCTACCAGCGTTGCCGCAACGAGAACGATCAGGATGGTGGGTACGGTGGGCAGGACGTACCACAGGTACATATACACGGTGGCCATCACGATCGACATCAGCATCAACGGGAAGGCGACTTTCATAAAGCCCAGGAAGGGGATCACTGTACCTCTCTTTTCGGCCATGCCGATGACGACCACGTTGGCCGAGGCGCCGATAATCGTCCCGTTGCCGCCCAGGCAGGCGCCGAGGGCCAGCGACCACCAGAAAAAGTCCATGTCGTAAGCCGACATCGCCCCGAGGGCCCCCATCTCCTTGATCATCGGGATCATCGTGGCGACGAACGGGATGTTGTCCACGAAGGACGAGGCAATCGCCGACACCCACATGATTAAGAGGCCCGTAGGAAGCACGGCTCCGCCGGTAGCTTCCAGGGCATAGGCCGCCATAGCACTGATGACGCCTACGTGTTCAAGGGCTCCGACGATGACGAAGAGGCCGATGAAGAAGAAGATCACGGGCCACTCCACTTGGGCTAGCGGATGCTCGGGGTCCTTGCGGGTGATCAGTAGCAGCAAGGACGCACCAGCCAGGGCGATTACGCTCGACTCGAGGTGCAGAGCCTGATGCAGCAGGAATCCGGTAACGATCAGCCCGATACAGACCAGGCATTTCTTTAGCAAGGGTATGTCTTTCAATTCGTCCTGCTCATTAAACTCAAAAATCCGCTGGCGGGCCTCCGCCGGCACGCGCAACTGCTTCCGGTAGATGAGCTGCAGGATGAAGATGGTCACCACGTGAACCAGAATGACGATGGGCGTCAGATTGATAACAAAGTCCAGGAAGCCCAGGTGCGTGGCGCTGCCGATCATGATGTTCGGTGGGTCGCCGATCAGGGTGGCCGTTCCACCGATGTTTGAAGCCAGGATTTCCGTAATCAGGAAGGGTATCGGGTTAACCTGGAGCTTGCGGGCGATGGCGAAGGTCACCGGCACAATCAGCAACACCGTCGTAACGTTGTCCAGAAGTGCGGAGAGAATAGCCGTAACGGCGGCCAGCGAGGCCAGGATGGCCAGAGGCTGTCCCCCCGCCGCTTTGGCAGCCTTGATGGCCAGGAACTCGAATACTCCTGTTTCACGGGTTATTCCGACAACGATCATCATGCCCACGAGCAGTCCGATCGTGTTCCAGTCGACGAAGTGCACGGCGTCCTCGGGGGTCAGGATACCCGCCACGATTACGAGGGCCGCGCCGCAAAAGGCGGCCACTGCACGGTGGATTTTCTCCGAAACAATCACGGCGTAAGTAATTAAGAAGATAGCTGTAGCGACCATAGTCTGGTGTTCGAGCATGGCAAAACCTCCTACATTTAATTGTTACATTGTCAAAGTTAAAGGACGGGATTGCGCGCCCCGCCCTTTAAGACTTAACTCAAAAGGGGCAGGCAGTCGTGTGACCACCCACCCCAGTAGTTTTTGGTGCCTTGAAACCCGCGCATGCAGGCCAACCGATCTTTCCCTATGCGATTGGTCAGTTAATCGATTATTAATTATATCAGGGTTTGGACTTGGGGTCCAGGTTTATCACTTAATTTCCTACGGATTTGTAAGCTGCCTCCGGGGTAGCAAGATTTCCCGGGTCAGGAGGCGGAAAGGCAGGGGGTATGTATGGCTTCCCAGGCGGGGAAGGATATGAAGGATATGAAAAATAGAAGATATACAAACGGAGGGGTACGAAGTGGAGAAGCTTAAAAGCATGCCGGGCAACACCGGATACGGTCTGGCCAGCGGAGACGCGAGGCCCGGGTTGGGGACGGATGTGCGCTTCGAAGGCGAAGCCGGTGCCTTCGCCGCTGAGCACTTCGACGTTGATGCCGACGAATTCCTCGAAGACAAGGTTCCGGACAAGCCCGACGTTCCGCCCGGCGCCTACATTGATGAGGCTATCGCCAACGACGACGAGGGTTTCGGGACCGACCACACTTCGGGCTCCGAAGGCAGGGGTTACGGCAATGATTAGGGCAGCCGGCCCGGATGGGGGAACAGAAAAGGGAACCGGGGACGCCGCCCGCCTGGAACCCTCTGCGACAGATTACGGGTACGTCAGCAGGGAGACCATGCCGCCCGACGAGATCTTTGATCCGGAGTCGGACCGGTCTGTGGCCGGAAAGGTCGTTGTAAAAAGGGTCAAGCACGAAAGATAGGGCGCGCTAAACACCGGTGATTGAACAAAGGGAACGAGCCGAAGGTTCGTTCCCTTTGTTTTCCGTATTTATCCTTTTATATCCGGTTAAGCTGGAAGACGAAACACAAGTAATTCTTAACCGTGCCGGAGAGGCCGGCGGCTTTAGGCCAGGCTTGTCAAGCTGAGAATTATTGGTTAGAATGGACACAGTCAGGAGGGGATGGGCATGAGCCTCAGAAAGGTCGTCAGCGTCAGTCTGGGGTCATCCAAACGGAACAAGACTGTCCAAGCCGAGCTTCTTGGGCAGCAGTTTGAAATCAGCCGGATAGGCACGGACGGCGATTTCGGAAAGGCGCTGGCTACACTGCGTGAGCTTGACGGAAAGGTCGATGCTATAGGACTGGGAGGCATCGATGTTTTTCTTTATGTCGGGGAACGTGAGTACGCTATCCGCGACGGCCTGAGACTGATGAGGGCTGTCAAGAAAACTCCCGTCGTCGACGGAAGCGGGCTGAAGTGGACCCTGGAACGCGAGGTTGTGCACCACCTGGCTCGCGAGACCGACATCCTACCCCCGGCCACCAGGGTTTTAATGGTCAGCGCGACTGACCGCTTCGGCATGGCCCAGGCCTTCATCGATGTCGGCTGCGAGACGGTTTTCGGCGACCTGATCTTCGTTTTGGGGGTGCCTTTCAGGATCAGGACGATCCGGCAACTGAGCATCCTGGCCCGGCTCTTGTTGCCTTTTATCTCAAAACTTCCGTTTCGACTCTTGTACCCCACCGGAAAGAAGCAAGACATCCAGGACGAAAAGAAAGCGCGGAAGTTTGCGCCGTTCTTCGAGGGCATGGATGTTATCGCCGGTGACTGGCACCTGGTGAGGAAGTATCTGCCTCTCGATTTGAAGGGGAAGATAATTATTACCAATACCACGACTAAGGCCGATGTGGACCTTCTAAGGGAACGCGGAGCCGGTTACCTGGTTACAACTACGCCGGAGTTTGACGGGCGCTCGTTTGGCACCAACGTTCTGGAAGGCGTCTTTGTCGCCCTTATCGGGAAGCCCTGGCGGGAGATCCCGCGCGAGGAATACATGGCACTGTTGAAAAAGCTTAACTTTAAACCCCGCATTGTCCGGTTGAACCAGCCCCGGGATAACACGAGCCTCTCCGGCTGAAGGTCTGGAGGAACATTGAAGGGATGTCCGCCCCGGGGTGGACATCTCTTTTTAACGTTACCTAATGGTTTTCGAATAATGTCATTCAGAATTCGCAACAGCGATTCCATCTTCCCTTTCCGATGCTGAATCTGAGTGCCGAATGAACGTATGAATTGTTGGGGCCTATAGACCCAACAATTCATACATCTTCCCATCGACTCTGTTGTCGTATGGCAGCTTGTTGTCTTTACGGAACTGGATGACCGCTTTCAGCATAGCACTACCAAAAATGCCGTCAACCGGCCCGTTATAGTATCCTTTTTTTGCTAAAACACGTTGGACCTCCACCACAGCCGGTTCTCGTGAGTTGAGTACCAGGACCGGCCGTGGATAAGGCCCCAGGGGATTGCCGATAATGTAAACCGGTGTTCCGACCTTCACCCAGCGGTATAACTCTTCCACGTGGCTGTTAAACATCCTAATGCACCCGTGACTCGCGTAAGTCCCGATGGAACCCGGCTTGTTAGTCCCATGGATGCCGTAGATGCCCCACGGTACTGATAGACCCATCCAGCGCGAACCAAATCCCGAACCCCAGTGGGCCGCTTTGCGCTTAATCTTCCAGTTTCCAACCGGGGAAGGCGTTTCCGGTTTGCCGACGGCGCAGGGAAAAACACGGTGGGGCATACCGTCGTCCATAACAATCAGCTTCCTTGTTCTGGTGTCAATAACGATTGCCACCTCTCCTTTGGGAGGGGGCGTTCTTTTCTTTATTACGGGCTCGACGGACCTTGCCAGGACCCCCCAGGTATTGGCGTCCACAATCCCGTTCGGCTCAAGATGATTCATCGTTTGAAACTTGCAAACCGCCGCAAGAGTACGGGCGTCATATATGCCGTTAATGGCGCCCGCGTAGAGTCCGATCTGCTTTAGTTCCTGTTGCAGGGCCATTATGTCCTCTGCCGGCCCTTTGGCATAAGGATAGAGCGCCGAAATGGAATCACAGTCGACGGGGCACACAAAATACGGGCCGGCCAGGGCTTTCCCCGGCATGCCGAAGACAGACGCAAATACCAGGGCCAGCACTAGAAGTGTATAGCGCAAATTCTTCATCCTTTCGGTAGAAGTGTCTTCATTGGGTTTTGTACACTTTGCGGGCGCAACTTCTCGAGTTATTATTTCTCATTTTTTTGACACAAATCACGCTGAAAGGGGGTTAACGTTCTAGAAGCCTGATGGTTAGTTTTACTGTACATGGCATTTCCACATGCTTTTGGTATCGCCTGGAAGAGGAATTTCTCGAAATTTGTAGAATTAACCAAGACAGTAAGACGTTACACCAGGAGGGAATTCTTTGTGCCGTTATAGGGACTTTCTGTGCCTGTTCACCTTGTTTGTCGGGTTAGTCTTTGCTCAACTTTTCGTAACAGCCGGTGCCGAGGCCGGCCAGGTGGCGGTTGTCACCACCGATGTCCTCAACATGCGCGGCGGTCCCGGCTTGGGCTACGGAATTGTCGGTAAAGCCTGCCGCGGTGAGCGATTGGATATTTTATCAAGCGCCAACGGTTGGTACAAGGTCAACCGTTCCGGGGTAACGGGCTGGATTTCGGCTGACTTTGTGCGCGTTGAAGGGACAGTCGCCCGTTCCGGTAACGCTGGTCAGGTAGCCGTGGTCGCGGGTCCCTCGGTCAACCTGCGCAGCGGCCCCGGAACAAGCTTCGGCCTGGCAGGCAAGGCGAAGCAGGGAGAGCGCCTCGCTGTGCTCACCAAACAGGGCGACTGGCTCAAGGTTAAGACAGGTAGCGGTTTAACCGCCTGGGTGGCCGGCTGGCTGGTCAGCGTTAAGACGGTGGCGCCGCCGCCTGTTCCAGCCGGCACCGCCGGGCAGGTGGCCGTGGTGACGAACAACTGGGCGAACCTGCGCAGCGGCCCCGGAACGAGCTTCAGTATAGCGGGCAAGGTCAACCAGGGGGATTGCCTTGCTGTGCTCGCCAAACAAGGCGACTGGTTCAAGATTAAAACAAGCGCCGGCCTAACGGCATGGGTGGCCGGGTTGCTTGTAAAGGTCCAGGCCGCAGCGCCGCCCCCGCCAGGGACGGACGGTGATAACCAACCCCCGGCGACACAAAACCAGGTAGCGGTGATAACGGGCGCTCAGGTCAATATTCGCAGCGGTCCCGGTACTTCTTACGCTTTGGTGACTATGGTTGCGCAGGGAACCCGCCTTCCGGTTCTTAGCAAGGCGGGCTCCTGGTATAAAGTCTCGCTTTCATCCGGGCAACAGGGTTATGTCCGGAACGACCTTGCCCGCATTGAAAACGCCGGAGCGCAGGACGGCGCGGGTAACCCCAGCCTGCCCCCGGTTGGCGGAAGCGGCCCGGGGACGGGAAGCGGGCCGCCTGCGGGTAACAACCCTCCATCGGGTTCCAACAGTTCGCTGGTCGGAAAGGTGGCCCAGGTTGCGGTCCCGGTTATCGATATTCGCAGCGGGGCGGGCGCCGGCTCAAGCTCGATCGCCAGCGCTAGTAAGGGGAGTTCGCTACCTATCACCGCGGTCTCCGGTGAATGGCTGCGGGTTGAGACGCCCGGCGGGGCGACGGGCTGGGTCAGGCTCAGCGAAGTCACCATCACCGGTACGAGCCAGCCTTCCCGCGGTGACGAGTTCCAGGGAGACAACCTCACCATCAAGACCGAGGTTTCTGAAAACCGGACCAGGGTTATCATTCAAGCGCCGGCCGCCATGGAATACGCCTTGTTTACCTTGCGCAACCCGTATCGGGTTGTTGTGGACATCGCCGGTATTCCTAAAGGCGAGCTTCCCGGGGATATCGCGCTTAATTCTCCCGTATTGACCGGAATCCGTACGGGGTGGCAGGACGGCGGAACCAAGGCCCGGGTTGTTGCCGACCTTGTTGATTCCCTCGCCACGACACGCTACAAGACCCAGCTTTCTCCGGACCAGCGCTCACTAGTCGTCGAGTTTTGGCGGGCCAGCGGCGCTCTCACCGACCGGACAGTCGTCCTTGACGCCGGTCACGGCGGTAGGGATCCGGGCGCCATCGGCGCGACGGGTCTTCAGGAGAAAGAGGTCAACCTGGCGATTGTTCTTGAGGCCGCCCGTCTGTTGGAACAGGAAGGCATCAACGTCGTCTTGACCCGCTCGGCGGACGAGTACGTCGAACTGGACCGCCGACCAGCGATTGCCAATGACCACGGCGCCGACGTCTTCGTCAGCGTGCATTGTAACTCCAATTACAGCAGCAGTTATAACGGGACGAGCACGTACTATTCCGCCCAGAACGTTTCAGGGGAGACCGCCGAGCGCCAGCGTCTGGCCTGCGCCGTGCAGGATGAAATGGTCCGGGTGCTGGGCCTTAAGGACGGGGGCGTAAGAACGGCCGGGTTCGCCGTTACCAAGTACACGAACATGCCTTCCTGCCTTGTCGAGGTGGCCTTCATCTCCAACCCGAACGAGGAAGCCCTGCTGTCGACCGACAGCTTTAGGAACAATGCCGCGCAAGCGATAGTAAGGGGCATTATTAATTACCTGGGCAACTAGGTTGTCCGGTTCGATGTCATTACGAAATGCCCGGACTTTCGAAACCCGCCGGGCGGCGGTATTCAAAAGCACCGGGTCTTTAGGCCGCGTTTGCAGCGCGGCCTCTTAATTGCAGCCAGCAATATTTAGCAAGCACGATTCCTCCAGCAGCGTTTATAATGGAGAAGGAACATGCGGGCCACGCAAGGAGGCGGAAAACTTTTGGGCGAAGGTCGGGCCATCGGCCTTTTTGATTCCGGGGTGGGCGGGCTTACCGTCGTGGAAGAAATCTTCCGGCAGGTGCCCCACGAAGAAATCGTTTATTTCGGTGATACAGCCAATGTTCCGTATGGCGGGCGCCCGGTCAGCCAGCTGATTTCTTTCGCTGATCGTATCATTAACTTTCTGGTCCAGCAGGGAGCCAAGTACATTATCTTTGCCTGCAACACCAGTTCCTCTGTTTCACTGGGCGTCATGCGCGAGCGTTATCCCGTGTCGATGATGGGGCTGATCGAACCCGGCGCCCGTGCCGCCGTCCGGGCGACGAGCAACGGCCGTATAGGAGTTCTTGCCACCGAGGCGACCATACGCAGTGGGGCGTACGCTCGAGCTATCCGGCAACTGTCGCCGGAAGCGGAGGTTCTGGATATGCCGGCGCCGAAACTCGTGCCTCTGGTTGAAGCGGGCGAGCTTGCCTCCATACGTGCCGAGGCCGCCCTGCGCGAATACCTCGATCCCTTGAAACGCAGAGGCATCGATACGCTGGTCTTGGGATGCACCCACTACCCCTTCCTGCGCGATCTTATCTGTAAAATTCTAGGGCCCGAAATCGCCCTCGTCGATCCGGCTGCGGCTACGGTGGCGGCAGCCCGTAACGAGCTGGATGCGCTGGGCTTGCTGGCTTCCCCCAGGGTAAGCGCGCCGAACCACCGGTTTTACGTCAGCGGTGATGCCGCTTCTTTCGCCCGTGTGGCGGGGTTGTGCTTGCAGCGCGAGCTGTTGCGCGTTAACGAATTGCGGCTGACGGGCTAAAGTGGTTTGGGGCGAGGTGTCTCCCGTGAGCGCAAACAAGGTCGGCCTTACAACGACGATACCGGTAGAGGTGGTGTACGCCGCCGGATGGGTACCCGTCGATCTGAATAACGTCTTCATCACCAGCGACAATCCCGGCCGGCTGGTCGAAAAGGCGGAGTTGGCGGGTTATCCCCGCAACGTCTGCGCGTGGATAAAGGGCATTTACAGCACGGTGCTGGCCAGCGAGGACATCCGCGTGGTTATCGCCGTGACGCAGGGTGACTGTTCAAATACCCACGCCCTGATGGAAACACTCGAACTGGCCGGCATTACCACCGTCCCTTTCGCTTTCCCTTACGACCGCGACTACGATTTGCTGAAGCTCTCCGTCGAAAAGCTGATGGAGCATTTCAAGGTTGACTGGGTGGCCGTTAATGAAGCCAAGGCCAGGCTCGACGCAGTACGCCGGGATGTGCACGAACTGGACCGCCTGACTTGGGAAGAAAACCGTGTCAGCGGGTGGGACAACCATCTTTACCAGGTCTCGTGCTCCGACTTCAACGGCGATCCCGAGGCTTTCGGCCGGGAGGTCCGGGAGTTGATCAAGAAGGCCCGGGCCGGAGAGCCGAGGACCAACGAGGTGCGTATCGGGTACATCGGTGTTCCGCCGATCATGGGACAGCTTTACGCCTATCTGGAGGAACGCGGTGCCCGGGTCGTCTTCAACGAGGTGCAGAGGCAATTTACCATGCCGTTTCAAACCGGCGACCTGGTGGAGCAATACCGCCGGTATAGCTATCCCTACGGGATTTTTTACCGCATGGATGATATCGGGCGCGAAGTGGAACGCCGCCGGGTGGAGGGACTGATCCATTACGCCCAGAGCTTTTGCTACCGGCAGATCGAGGACCTGATTATCCGGCAGAAGGTCAAGCTGCCCGTCCTCACCATCGAGGGGGACAAGCCGGGAGAACTGGATGCGCGTACAAAAATCAGGATTGACGCATTTTTGGAGATGTTGCAATCCAAGACTGTTTGCCGTTAATTTGGAATGGATAAGGTAAAGGGAAAGGCAGTTGATGGGGGGATCGGCAATGCTCCTGAATGTCCTGGGGTGCTGGGGGCCTTATCCCGCGGCGGGGGCGGCCGCTTCGGGCTATCTCCTGCGCTCGGGCGACACCAAGATCCTGGTCGACCTGGGGCACGGCGCCTTCGGCGTACTTTCGGGATTGATTGACTTTCGGGAACTTGACGCCGTTTTTATCTCGCACTATCACCCGGATCATTGCGCCGATCTGCCGGCCCTGAGGCAGGCTATCAAAGGCGCCCTGAAGGACGGTTCGCGCACCAAGGGCCTCCTGCCTCTCTACGTGCCGGACCAGCCCCAGCCAGACTTTGAACGCATACAGATCTGCGCCGATACCTTTATCATTCACCCATATTCGACAATAAGGGCCGGCAAGGTCGACGTCGGTCCGGTCAGGGTGGAGTGGATGCCCGTCCGGCACGCTATGCCCTCTATGGCCCTGGCTTTTCAGGCCGGCGGACGCCGCCTGGTTTATACCGCTGACACGGCGTTTATGGAAGAGCTAGTCGACTTTGCCCGGGGGGCAGATCTGCTTTTGGCGGAAGCCAGCGGCCTCGACAAGGACATCGAGTTTGTGATGGACACCCACATGACAGCCAGACAGGCGGGTGAGCTCGGCCGGCGGTCTGAGGTGCGCTGGCTGAGTTTGACGCATCTCTTTCCCGAGTACGACGTGAACGATTTGAAAACCCAGGCCGGGGAAGCCTTCGGCCGTGAAGTTCTGACAGCCGCAGAGGTTCAGGTTTACGATCTGGAAGAAGACGATGGGAGGCAGTACGATGCCGCGTTTTGACGGTAGGGAAGCAGCAGAAATGAGGCCGGTTAAGATCACCAGGCACTACAACAAGTATGCCGAAGGCTCGGTGCTGGTTGAAATGGGTGGCACCCGTGTCATCTGCACCGCGACTGTGGACGATAAGGTTCCGCCCTTCCTGAAGGGACAGGGGAAGGGCTGGGTGACGGCGGAATACGGCATGATCCCCCGGGCGACCGAGGTCCGTGTCGCCCGCGAAGCCAGCAAGGGTAAGCAAGGGGGCCGAACGCTGGAAATCCAGCGCCTTATCGGCCGTTCGCTGCGGGCCGTGGTCGATTTGGAAGCCCTGGGCGAGCGGACGATCATCATTGACTGCGACGTCATCCAGGCCGACGGGGGCACCCGGACAGCCTCGATCACCGGGTCCTTCGTGGCCCTGGCCGATGCCTGCCACGCCCTGGTGTCTTCGGGGGTCATTCCTAAAATGCCGGTCAAGGATTTTGTCGCGGCGATCAGCGTGGGGATCGTTGACGGGCAGCCTGTTTTGGACCTGGCTTATGCCGAGGATTCGGCGGCTGAAGTAGACATGAACGTCGTCATGACCGGGGAAGGCAGGTTTGTTGAGCTCCAGGGGACCGGCGAGGAAGCTACCTTCAGCAGGGAAGAGGTAGACCAGCTCCTTGCTCTTGCAGAAAAGGGTATCAGCGATCTTATAAAGTACCAAAGGGAAGTGCTGGGCTCGGTCGGGGAGACTATCGGAAGGGGTGCGAACGATGCGTAGGCTTGTGCTGGCCACGAGGAATGCAGGCAAAGTCAGGGAACTTGCCGCCCTCCTGGGGCCCCTTGGTGTCGAAGTTGTCTCGTTAGCAGATTATCCTGAAATAGGTGAAATACCGGAGGAAGGGGATACCTTCCAGGAAAACGCTATCTTCAAGGCCCGGGAGGTGGCCCGTCTTACAGGAGAAACTGCGCTTGCTGATGATTCCGGCCTGGAGGTGGACGCCCTGAACGGGGCTCCTGGCGTGTACTCGGCACGCTTTGCGGGGGAACCAAAGAGCGATGCCGCCAATAACGCCAAGCTTTTGAGACTCCTAACCGGCCTCCCCCCGGAAAAACGGACCGCGCGCTTCCGCTGCGTGATGGCCCTGGTCGTACCGGACGGCAGGGTATACACGGCGGAAGAAACAAGTGAAGGAATCATCCTTGATGCTCCCAGGGGGGACAACGGCTTCGGTTACGACCCCTTGTTTTACGTAGAGGAATTTGGCAAGACCTTTGCCGAACTGGACCTCACGACGAAAAACAGGATCAGCCACAGGGGCCGCGCTCTGCGAAAAGTCAAAGACCTGGTTCTTGAGGTCCTGCAGGAAGAAAAAGCGGAATAACAGTTACCGCGGCAACTTGCCGGCAATTGATTTTGACTGCGCATGCAAGTTAGTATATAATAATAATGCTGTCTGTCTGCGGGTGTAGCTCAATGGTAGAGCACCGGCCTTCCAAGCCGGGTACGAGGGTTCGATTCCCTTCACCCGCTCCATAGAACACTATCGACATTGGCCAAAGGCCAATGTCTTCAATTCCTACAGCTTACAGCGATATTGCGTCCCGATAGCTCAGCCGGACAGAGCAGCGGCCTTCTAAGCCGCGGGTCGGGGGTTCGAATCCCTCTCGGGACGCCAACTAACGAGAACTTTTACACCTTTGCTGCAAGGGCAAAGGTGTTTTTGTCAAAGACCTTCTACCATTCTTCGTAAAGGCCTTCTTCGCGGGGAAGGAAAGCGTTGTAGGGGCATTCCCGCGCGTTGTAGGTGGAACTGTCCACGGCAACCTCCGCGGTGCCGCACGTGCCTCTTCCGTGCGAGAAAGGCGCGTGGGCCATAAAGTGTTTGCAATCGCCGCAAGCCATTTGTACCGCCTCCGTGTCTTTTGCCCACAGTGTCTCACAAAAGGAGGCCGTTTAATCGCATTTTGCTCGTTTGTCGTCAGTCCCCAGGATTGCAGGAATTTGCTAGCAAATTCCTGCAAAAACCGTTCCAGTTGCTGTTGACCGGCGCCTGACCGCTGAATAGCATACTAAAAAGTCAGTGATGGGCGGGGAGGAGGATTGGATTACACGGCGTGGAAAAATTGTTAAGTATCTTGCAGCAAAGGGGTGCTCTGCGCTGGGGAATGCAGTAAGACTCTTTACGGTCGACCTTGATGGGTGCCTGATGCCCGGTAGGGACAGCGAGCTTGACTTTACCAGCTTCACCATGGTCAGGGAGTATTGTCGCCGGGCCGAAACGCTGGGTTTCCCTCGGCTGGTCCTCTGCACCGGCCGTCCGCAGCCTTACGTGGCGGCCGTCTTGCGCATTCTCGGGGCAATCTGGCCCCGGACCCCTTCGGTTATCGAGTCCGGCGCCTATCTTTACTACCCTTATGAAGGAGAGGTGCGAGTCAACCCGCTGCTGGAGGGACCGGCCCTGGAGCGCTGGCGCGAGTTGCGGCGTGATCTGGCCAGGCAGGCGCCGGAGATGCGCGCCCGGCCCGGGCTGGGGGAAAAAACAGGATTGAGCCTTTTCCCAACAGACGATGAAACGGTTGAACAACTGCATATCCGCCTGAGCGACCAGCTTATCGACGAAGGCCTGGAATTTACGCGTTCGAACATGTGCGTCGACATCACCCCCAAAGGAGTCAACAAGCAGAGCGGCATCCTGATGCTGGCCGAGGCTACGGGGATATCGGTCCAGGAAATGGTGGGTATCGGAGACAGCCTGAACGATATCGCCATGTTGACGGCTGTGGGCATCCCCACCTGTCCGGCGAATGCGCACCCGACCGTAAAGGAGACAAGCGTCTACGTTTCTCCGTACGAGTATACCCGCGGGGTACGGGACATTCTGGAGCATTTTGTTCCCCAGGCAGGTGGGTTGGATGCTCCGGGGTGCGACCGGTAGGCGTTTACTGTTTGGGTGGCGAGCATGGGAGAATGATCCTGAACTCGGTGCCCTGATCAACGGTGGAGTCGGCCGTCAGCTGGCCCCCGTGGGAGTGGATGATGGAGTAACAAATGGAAAGCCCGAGGCCCGTACCCTGTTCCTTGGTCGAAAAGAAGGGCGTTCCGAGCTTGGCTAGGTCTTCGGGATGGATGCCCTGCCCGGTATCGGCGACGGCGATGCAGACCTGCCCTGGGCCCTGCCGTCGGGCCTTAAATGTCAGCGTGCCTCCCTGAGGCATGGCCTGGATGGCGTTTTGGGCGAGGTTGAACAATACCTGTTTGAGCTGGCCGCGGTCGGCGTTGACCGGGTCCATATCGGGTTCGATGAAGAGTTCCACCCGGACGTTTTGTAGGAAGGCTTCGGCCTCGATAACGTTAACCACGCTGTGCAAGACTTCAGCGATGTTGAGCGGCTCGACGACGGGTTCCTTGGGGCGGGCAAACTGGAGAAAGTCGGTAATCAGTTGAAAAGCCTTTTCAGCCTCTTCCTTGATAATTTGGAGCTGCTGGTAGAGGGTGTCGTCGTTCTTGTAACGTTCCATCAAGAGCTGGGAAAAGCCGTGGATGGCCGTGAGCGGATTCTTAACTTCATGAGTGATCCCCGCGGCCATCTGCCCGACGAGGGCCAGTTTGACTCTCTGCTGCGTCATTTGCTCGCGCGCTTTCCAGAGAGAGATGTCCACGACATTGGCCACGGCGCCGATGATCTCTCCGCGCTGGTCCCGCAGGGCGTCTGTGGCTATCAGGTAATACTTGTTTTTGGCGCCTTGGACTTCGGTAAAATCACTGCGGCTTCCTGTCTTGATGGCAGCGGAGAGGCCCACCTCCGTCTTCAACTGCAAATTCTTCCGGAACACAGTCCGGTAATCCTTGCCGAGAATATTCTGGCGTTCCAGCGCGAACAGGCGTTCGGCCTCCCGGTTCACCGCGGCTATAATCCCGTTCCTGTTGACAACCACGATAGCCCCCATCGAAAGGTCGAGAACGGTACTGTGCAGGCGCTGCAAATTGGCGAGATCGGCCTGGGCTTGAACATCCTGAACGGTGATGAAGCCGCCCCGGATCTTGCCGTCTTCTTCGCGGATGGGGTAAGCGTTGATCTTTACCTGCTGGATGATCCCCGGCGTGCAGACCAGCGTCCCCTGCACCTCGGTTGCTCTGCCCTCGGAAAGCGTCTCCCGGACGGCCTCCCTGTCGCTGGGAGCCAGGCCCGGAAGTACCGCATCCAGCGGCCGTCCGATCACTTGCTTTAAACCCGTGGAACCAGCCATCTGGATGTAGGCGCGGTTGGCGAAAGTTACGGTGCCGTCGATCTCGGTAGTGACGATCGGGAGCGGGGAATTGTTTAAAACATAGTCCAGGCGCTGGCACTTGGCATCAAGCTTTTTGAAAGGCGTGTCAAAATGGCTTTTGACTAAACTGGCCAGGAAGCATGCATAGGCGCCGAGGTAGAGCAAGTGCCCCAGCAACGTCTCGGTGCTCCACTCGCTGGAGGAACTGATGAAGCAAAGCTGCCCCAGCATGATAATAAGGAAGGCTGATTGGAAGAGCAGGCCGTTGCTTTCGCGCAGTTTCCGGCGGTGGAGATAAGAGGCGGCCAGGAAAAGGAACATAACGAGAAACTCAAGGAGAACCTTGGCGGCGGTAACTCCGTTGTCTGGTGTGTAAAGGACGGGCAGTGCCCGGGAACCCAGAAATAAGCCTGCGGTTACGGCCAGGGCTCCCGCCAGGGTCATCGCTGTCCAGGGACCGACTCTGATACGGCTTTCGACGGTCATCAGGGGACAGAACAAGAAGGCGCCTGCCTGTGCCAGCC
Source organism: Desulforudis sp. DRI-14 (assembly GCF_052618305.1). Next base: position 48,379 of record NZ_JBQXEZ010000010.1, read on the forward strand.
GGCCGGTCAGCCAGGCCTTGGCGCTTATGTCCGGGGCGTGGGGCTGGTACAGGGGCATTCCGGGAAAGGCGAGGATGTGCGCCAGGTCGGTTACCGCCGCAAAAAGAAAGAACAGCCCGAAGACGAAGTGCCGGCCCTGAAACTGAAACCGCGTATAGGAATTCCAGGCATTAAAAAAGATCACGGCAGCCAAAGCCGCCGCTAAAAGTCCGATCAGCGTGTGGAGAATGATGATCGATCGCGGTGGAAGAGAAACAGCACTTTGACGAGTGGCATAGACAATTATGCCTCCGATTACGAGACCCACAACAAGCAGTGTTAGGTGTCGATTATAGAAATATGTTCTTGTCATCTTTTTGCCTCGATATATTGCGGCTTTAACCTATTATTTGCTAAATAACTAATAATTCCTGCCTATTGCCATCTGTTGCTATATAAATCACTCGTCGACGGTTTGCGACAATCGTTGTGGAGCTGTTGAAAAACTTCCCCTGCCCAGCACTCAATCCGATGGTCGAACATTTTTCGATAAACCTCTGTCTGTTCACTAAGCGTAGACTTTCACTTTGGAGGAGCCCCATTGAGTGCTGGGTCGTCTTTGAAGAGTCCCGGGTTTTTCGACAGGCTTGTTGCTGTGGTTTCTTTGGTATTTCGACTTGTCATTAAGGGCCCCGGGCAAGCGTATTGTATTTTAGGTCTAAGACGAATTGTCCCGGGCGAGGTAACGGTGGGCGGCTTCGCAACAACTTTTCCGGGAGGGGTGTGTGATGCCGGTGTATAAGCGGGACGACTTGGCACAGCGAGCGCTTGGCGAGGGCCTTGACCTTGGCCGTAACCCCGTGCGCACCATCCGTTACTATTCCACGTTGGGGCTCCTGCCTCCGCCGAACGTGCCGGGTCCTTTTCGCCCGGCCTGCTATAATAGCGGACACCTGGAAGTGTTACGGGTCATCGAAAAGTATAAGTCGCAAGGGGTGCGTCTCCAGGACATCAGGCTGCGCCTGGACACGTGGGTGGGATGGAAGAGCTCCGCTCCAGCGGAGGCTGCAGGGGTCGTGCCGGTTACCCGGGAGGAAATGGCCGTCCTTCTTTCACGTGCATTGGCGCAAAACCGCAGTCGCCGGGAGGTTGCCAAACTGATCAACGAGTCCCTGGCCGGAGTGGACGGGAAACCTGTGTTCCCCGGATTGGTTGAGGGGTGCGATAGCGATGGCTGATCTGTTAAAGGCGCTGCGGCAAGCCGCGCGGTCCAAAGACTTCAGGGTCGCCGTTTCGGCGGTCGGGTCTATCGATCTCCGAGACGGCGGCCTGGAAGTTTTAAAGCGTTCTTTAGTCCGCGGGCTGCTTGTCCAGGTGCGTAACGAAGAGGCCGGAAGGCTTGGGGTGGTTCACTCGGCTTCCCTGAATGTGCTGGCGGGACTGCGCGGCTCCGGGCTCTACGTCTTCCGGGTCGCCGAAGAAGCCCCGGAAGCCCGTTTGCCTTGCACTTGCTCTGCCGTATATCCTGTCAAACGCCATCTGAAAAGATTAATCCGCAGGCGGAATTTAGTTTTTCCGGATGTTCCGGTGGACAAATGTCCCGTGTGTCAGGAAACATTTATCAGCGTTCAAGTCTTAGCGAAGATGGAGATGCTGTTCAACACCGATAAAGTTGAAACGTTTTGGCTGGATCAGGTGGAACAAGCCTGTACTGAGAGTACGCCTGAAGCATCCCTTGAACGTACGGAAACCGTAGAGGATGCTGCCGAGGATGTGAGCGGCGCTCCTGAGGACCCTACCATTGATGCTGACAGGGAGACTGTTGACTTCCCTCTGCCGCCAGCGGATACCGGCGGGGATACGGCCGGCATTCCTCCGGTAGGTCCAGCAGTCGCTGGCGAAAACTGCGCCGCAGGGGCAATGGAGTCTGAACCTGTCTATCCCGCTGTTCGTACGGCTCTCGGCCAACTGCCCGAGGACGGCCGGTATGTTTCCCGGAGAGACCTGGCGATGCTACTGGGGCTGCTGTGGCCCGAGTAATAGAAGGACAACTGCAAAACCCCCTCGCAAGACAGGGTTTTTTGTTGGTCGCCGAGTTCGATGGATAAGCAAAAACTACGCAATAATAGCGTATTGACTGAAATGACGTCTTTACCCAGGCCGAAATCAATATAAAAGTGGACGGAAGGATCAGGAACGTAGGCACGATTGTGGCCCCCATAGTACTAAGGTAGGGGGTCCGCATCCAACCTCAACGGTTTAAAACTCAAAGAGGAAATAGAAGCCGGCCACGGCCAGGAAGATGCCCAGGTACATCGTCCGCTGGGCTCCTGGCCGTGTCATCGCGCGTACCGCAGTCACGAGCTGGAGAAAGCCGATTGACAGGAGGATGGCGCCGATGATAGCGGTCGGTTTCACGGACTTTTACCTCCGTTTTAAAGTTAAGATTTAGAAGCCCCGCCTGCGGAACGGCATGTAGTCCGGGTACAGGTTGGGGTCCTGCTCTTTTTGAATTTCCTTTTCGGTCAAATAGTTAACCTTCCTTCTTCTCCCGGTGCAGAACGTCGTGACCAGGGCTTCCTTCAGGCATCTGGAACACCCGTCTTTGCATTCCTCCTGATGCTGGCAGTCCTTGCAGTCGCAGGCCCCACAGGAGAGGTAGATCGGCTTCACTGTTTTGCTCCTTTCCGGTTGTCCTAGATTTAGGATCTGATAATCTCTCTGTATATGAAATCTTTCGACCTTCCGCAGGCATTTCAAATCTTTAGGATACAGCGCTGTATCTGTTTAAACGCCTTGGATAGATTTACAACCGATTTGGATAATCTACCTACAGGAAACTTTGGCGAGAGGGGATGCTTTTGACTTGGCGACCAGAGACGGACTTCTTGACCTGGAAATCAAGGACCGGCTGACTAGGGGTTTTGTCGCCGGGTTGGTCGGCGGCGTTGCCATGAATGTCGTCAGCCTTGCTTCTTACTATCTAAACCTTGGCGAACTGCGTTATCTTGACTGGGCTGGAATCATGATGTACGGCTTCAGGCCCCACAATTTTTTGTCGGCGGCCTTTGCCCAAGTGATCCAAATCCTTCAGGTCGGTATTCTGGGCGCAGTCTTTGCCTATCTGCTGCCCCTAACGACGAGCAGGAACTACCTCTTAAAGGGGTGGCTTTACGGGACGGCCCTCTGGTTCGGTTTCAACGGACTGACCCTGCTCTTCAAGTTGGGGCCCAAGATACCGGTGCACCTGGCGACAGCAGCGGTGGACTTTGTCGGTGCTTCCGTATACGGTTTGGTGTTGGCTCACACATTGCACTGGCTGGACGAGAAAGTGAAAGCATAGACAGGCGGGGGTGACTGCGCATCTTAGAATGCGCGGGGAATCCATCGCCACGTTTTAAACAAAAGGTTTCGGTTTAAGGACCGAAACCTTGGTTTTTTATTTAAAGCTTTGGTGCGGGCGAGAGGACTTGAACCTCCACGGGTGTTCCCCACCAGATCCTAAGTCTGGCGCGTCTGCCGTTCCGCCACGCCCGCGGTTGCGTCACTATTATAAGGCTCCGCAGTAAGCATCGTCAAGGCGCCAAACTAAAAGGGTGTGTGCCAAACTAAAAGGCGCCCGACTAGGGGCGCCTTAATTCTCGATTATGGTGAGCCATGCTGGACTCGAACCAGCGACACCCTGATTAAAAGTCAGGTGCTCTACCAACTGAGCTAATGGCTCGTATTGTGGCTGGGGCGGCTGGATTCGAACCAACGAAATGGCGGATCCAAAGTCCGCTGCCTTACCAACTTGGCTACGCCCCAATAACATAATTGGGGTGGACAGAGGGCTTCGAACCCTCGACCTCCAGATCCACAGTCTGGCGCTCTAACCAACTGAGCTATGCCCACCACAAACTTCTTATGGCGTTAAGCGGTTTGGAGCGTGGCACTTGCGGCACACTCTAATGAGCCCGAAACCTGTGAATTCAGCACTCCGAGCGCCAATCCGCAACCCTTAGTATACCAGGAAGCCCGGCAGGCGTCAAGCAAAAACCCGGCTATTGCGGCAGCGGGACCGGGTAAAGGTACGCCTTCTGGTATCCCGGGTCTGACAATTCGCCGATCAGCCAGGTCTTGTTGCTGACCTCGGCAAACCAGTACTTCTCGCCGTCGAATTCAAAGTACGTGCCTTTCGAACAGGGAACGGCGACAGCAATGGCGGCGTGGTCCTGGAAACGCAGGAGCAGCGTCTTGTATCCCAACTGGCGTAAAAGCGCTGTGGCCAGGACGGCCTTGTCTTCGCAGTCCCCGCCTTCGATCAGGGTTTCAACGGGGTATCTGGGAAACTCCACGCCCGGTTTGTCGTTAACGTAAGGAATGGCTTCCTGGACAAAGCTGACGACAAGTTGCGCTTTGTTGTAATCGCTGAGTTTTTTATCAGCGGGTATGATCCCGGGCGCCAGCGATGCCATCACCCTGCTGTTGCCTTCCTCGGTGGCGTAGGGGACGTAAAACTGGTTTTGGTACTCGTCCAGCTTGGCCTGCGCCGTGGCCGGCGTGTCGCCGGGGACAACTTCGTGGCGGCGGGGCAGGTTGTGGTAATAATCGTAAAGGTCTTTGTCAACGGTGATATTCCAGGTGTACTTCAGACTGCCGGCCGACCACGAAAAACTTTTTTCTATCTTGGCGTTTTCGGGATCTTGCTTCTGTACGCTGCTTTTGGTCGTGGCGCCCGGGTCGGTAAGGGTCACCGTGCGGGTCTTGGGGTCCCAGTGAACGTCGCAGTTCAGCAGACGCCCGACTACACCCACAGGAACAACGACGCGGCCCGGGGGAATAACCTGAAACCCTACGCCGGCTTTACCTTCCTGGTGCAGGGTGACGCGCCGGCCGTTTCTGATGATGGAAACCTGGCCGCGGCTCCAGGCAATGTTGTTGTCCGAAACGCCGAGAGCCCTGGCAACAGCGCGGAGCGGCACGTACACACGGCCGCCTTCCACAAACGGGCGCGCGTCGGAAACCAGCCAGCGGCCGTCGGCGAAGTAGAGGGGGGAGCCGACGGTAAAAAAGGCCACGCGCGGGCCTGCGGCCGTTGGCAGGGCCAGGCACAGGAAGGTACCCAGCATCAAAAGTATTGTAGCGATCAAGATAGATCTTCTGAGCACGGTAACGCTCTCCTTGTGACAATACTCTCCTTTTATTGATTCGTAATGCTCTCTGTGGATTAAGTGGGCATCAATTTCCTTTCCAAATTTTATCAAAATAGCTGGAAGTGTCGTCAAGATGACATTAAAGTGTCAGCGGACCGACAGTCACCTGGTAATAACGGTGCTATAGTGAAATTTAATACGATTACCTGGGTGACAAGCATTAGAAGGGGGGAATAAACTATCGCCCTAGCAGATGTTTTTACCAAATAAGTCAGTTTCTTAGATGTTTTAAACAGAATAAGGGAGGGAAAGGAATGTCCCAAGAGGGCAGAGTATCGAATGGCTCGCCGCTCCTCAGGCTGGAGGACTGGTGGGCGGTATGGCTCGGCGGATTTATCTTCCTTCTCGGCCTGGGGCCGATCTTTGGTACTGATCTTCTCGGATGGGCAGTCAAAACTAACATCTGGACCGACCTCTCCAAAGCCCTGGCGCCACAATCCAAAGAAGTGGCAATTTCGGGTATCGCCTCGCTTTTCTACACCTATCTGTTCCTCGTCATCGTTACCTCCATCGGCGCCGCCGCAATGGGCTGGAACCTCAAACGTTACATCGGCGGGTTCACTATCATCTTCTTTCTGACTTACGCTAGCTGGGTGGCCGGACACTACGCCTACATCGCCGCGACCAAGGATAAGCTTGAGAAGTTGGGTATTTCGTGGTCCCTGGGGTTAAGCGGGGAAATGGGCTTTATCGTAGCTATGCTCGTTGGCCTCTTCATTGGTAACTTCTGTCTTGGACTAAGCAAGTATCTGCAAGAAGCCGCTAAACCCGAGTGGTTCATCAAGACCGGTATCGTCATCCTCGGCGCCGCTGTCGGCATCAAGGCCGTCAGCGCCCTTGACCTGGCTTCCACCGTCATCATCCGCGGCCTTTGCGCTGTTGTTGAGGCCTACTTGATTTACTGGCCGGTTGTCTACGTCATTTCCCGCAAGTGGTTCAAGATGACCCCTGAATGGGCCGCACCTCTCGCTTCGGGCATTTCCATCTGCGGTGTCTCGGCGGCTATCGCCACCGGCGGCGCTATCAAAGCACGGCCTCAGGTTCCGATTATTCTTTCGGCTGTAATTATCGTCTTTGTGGCCGTTGAGCTCCTTATCCTGCCGTGGATGGCCCAGGCCTTCCTCTACCAGGAGCCTATGGTCGCCGGCGCCTGGATGGGCTTGGCCGTTAAGAGCGACGGCGGTGCCATAGCCAGCGGAGCTATCACCGATGCTCTGATCAGGGCCAAAGCCCTTGAGGTCATGGGCGTTAAGTGGGAAGAGGGCTGGATGCTCATGGCCGCCACGACCACCAAGCTCTTTATCGACATCTTTATCGGCGTTTGGGCCTTCATTCTGGCCGTTATCTGGTCGGTATACCGTATTGACAAAAAAGGCGGCGGGCAGAAGGGCGAGAAAGTCTCGGCCATGGAGATCTGGGAGCGCTTCCCGAAGTTTGTCTTCGGTTTCGCCGCCACCTTCCTCATCCTGTTGGTAGTCGGCCTGGCTTCGCCTGACTTGGTCAAACCGGCCAAGGAGGGGGCGGAATCGGCTAATACCCTACGCGGCATCTTCTTTGCTCTGACCTTCTTCACCATCGGCCTGGTTACCAACGTGCGTAAGCTCTGGGCCGAGGGCATGGGGAAGATTGTGCTGGTGTACGCCGTTTGTCTGTTTGGTTTCATTCTCTGGGTCGGTCTCTTCATCTCATGGCTCTTCTACCGCGGCATTACGCCCCCGGTAGTCGGTTAACAGCGGTATCCTATTAAGATGTATCTCATTAAGGAGGTGGTTTTTGTGGCCGAACCTCAGCGTGTTGAGCAAGTCGCCGCGGAACTTGAGGCGCAGGAATGGCACGACCTGCTTCCCATAGAGAAAAAGCTGATGGCCTGGTCTTTGGGCCTGGGCATCGCGTTGCTGATCTTCTTTATCTTCATCTTTGAGGTTTTCTAGGAACATCCAATTACACAGTGTCCTCGAAGTCAAGACCCGCTTCCGTATCTGGGGAGCGGGTCTTATTTTTCGTGCTTGGGGCTAGCGTTTCTGGAAGATCAGGAGATACTCATGTACCTTGTTGACCCTGAAGACGAAGGGGTAGCCGAGCGGCCTGAGGTTGTTGTAGTCTGCGCGGCGGTCCCAGATGATGATGTCGTCCAGGGTAAAACCGCGCCTTTTGAGTTCTTGGGTCAAATCAATGTGCAAGGGGTAAAAGATGTTTTTCTTGCGCAGGTCCATAACGTCGACGACACAATAGCCGTTAAGTTTAAGGCACTGGAGGGCGACGGAAAAAACTTCGCCCAGGGCGTTGACGAACTCACCGTAGTCGTCGATCCGGCTGAGGTCTCCGCGATGACCGGCGTAATCGCGCCCGGGACGGTAATCCGCTGTTCTCTTGCGGCTCAAAATGTTCCAGTAGGGGGGCGATGTCACGCATAAGGCCGCCGAACTGGGTTCGACGTATTTACGCAACAGCGCGGCTTCGGCGTGGATGATCGCGGCCAGGCCGGGTTTCTCCGCCGTCAGACGCTGTTTGGCGAACTGCACGAAGGACGGGTCGATTTCCAGGCCCAGCGCCCGCCGTCCCAGGCGGGCGGCGGCGACGAGGGTGCTCCCGGTACCGGCGAAAGGATCGATCACAAGGTCTCCTTCATGGCTGAAAACCTCTATCAAACGCTGCGGAAGGGCGCAGGGAAAAGCGGCGGGATGGCCCATGCGTCGCTCCTCGGCGGTTTTGTTGACATCATGCCAGACACTTATGGAGTACCTGGCCCAGGTCTTCCCGTCGAGGGCTGTCCGGGGCCTGTTTCCGGTTTTTTGGGGCCCTTCTCGTGTCACAGTCTTCCCTCCGTGCTTCTGCAATGCGCGGGAATCCTGTTTTACTTACTCTGCTCCCGATGATCTTCCTCAACCGCGCTTTCCTTGTATGGCGGCAGGCCGACGACACGCCTGCCCAGGGTGAGGAATCCGGTGTGTCCCACCATGCGGTGATTCGGCCGTACGGCCTTGTTCCAGATGTACCAGTCCCGGACAAGGACTTCGACGGTTTCGGTCAAAGTAAAGGCGCGGCTGGCGCGCAGCGCGGTGTTGAACTTTTCGGCCTGGTTGATGGACGGCGTATAGGCCAATGCATAGCCTCCCGGCCGGACGGCGTCGGTTAGGGCCGGTACCGCCTCCCACGGTTCGGGCACGTCCAGGATCGCGGCGTCCAGATCGCGCTCTTCGATCTCCTGGTAGACACTGCCTAGTTTGAGGGTAACCTGTGGAGTTTCTCCCAGGAAAGCCTGCAGGTTTTGGCGGGCATGGCTGAGCATATCTTCGCGCACGTCATAGCCGGTAACGCAGCCTTCCCGTCCGACTTGCCGGGCTGCGGCGAGGAGGATGGCGCCCGACCCGATGCCTCCCAGGACCACGCGGGCGCCGGGAAAAATGTCGGCATAAAAGAGGATGTAGGCTGTGTCTTTGGGATAGATGATGCCGCTTTTCCGCTCCATGCCCATGGTGAAGTCCACAAGCGAAGGGGCGAACACCGAGAACTGCTTGCCCTGGGTGGTATGGAGTACTGTGCCGGGGGCCAAGCCGACGACATCGGCGTGGTTGATGAATCCGCGGTGCGTGGAAAGGCGTCCGGCAGGCTTAAGCTTTTGCAGGTAGGTTCGCCCCTGATGATCGATAAAAATAACGAGGTCGTTTTCGCGGAATACCCTGGTCAAGACAAACCGCCTTTCCATATGAAATCTGTAAGGTTACCGCATGCGCTCGGGCTGATTATCTTGGGCATCTTTTTAGCCTAGCCTTGAACATTCATTTAGATTCTAGTCTTGTTAAAAAATTCCCTGCCAGCTTGCGCTGATACCGGCGGAATGCTATAATGTGGGATGGAAGCCAGGGATACCCCTGGTATATTGTTTTTTGTAAATGATTGAGACAGAGCGGTTATATTTATATGTAGACGCTTCTTAGTTACAGTAATATCCATTCATGGCAAGAATATTAGAGGAGGACTCGGGTATGAAGGCAACGATGGAAAAGCTTGAGAAGAACACCGTGGTATTGAACATCGAAGTTGAACCGGATAAAGTTCAGGCCGCAATGGATCAGGCCTTTAAGAAACTCGTACGGACGGCCAAGGTACCGGGATTCAGGCCCGGCAAGGTGCCCCGCGTGATCTTCGAACGTTACTACGGGAAGCAGCCTATTCTGGAAGAAGCCTTCGAAAGACTTGTCCCCGAAACATATGTCGAGGCTGTCCGTGAGCTTGCCATCGAGCCGATAGGGCAACCCGAATTTGACATCGTGAAGATGGAAGAAGGCGAACCCCTTCTCCTCAAAGCCAAGGTGGAGGTTAAACCGGAAGTCGTCCTGGGTGAATACAAAGGGCTGGAGATAACCAAACCCGTTCCCGAAGTTGCCGAAGACGACGTCGCCAGGGAATTGGAGAAACTGCAGAACAGGTACGCTAAGCTTGTGACCGTCGATGACGGAGAGGTGCAAAAGGGCGACATCGTAACCATCGATTACGAGGGCACGGTGGACGGAAAACAGTTCCCGGGCAGCAGTGCTTCCGACCGTACGGTTGAGGCAGGGATGGGATTCTTAAGCAAGGAAATCGATGATATTCTCCCGGGGATGAAGATCGGGGAGACCCGCGAGACGACGATGAGGCTTCCCGAAAACTACCATGCCTCTGAGGTCGCCGGCAAGGAGGCGACCATCAAGGTCACGGTTAAGGGGATCAAGCGCAAGGAAGTCGCTCCTCTCGACGACGAATTTGCCAAGGACGTTTCCGAGTTTGATACTCTGGAGGAACTTAAGGCGAATACGAGGGAAAAGCTACAGAAAGAGGCCGAGGAGAGGGCGGAGGCCGCTGTCCGGAACGGTCTTCTGGAGAAGGCGGTGACCAATGCCGAAGTAGAGGTGCCGGAGGTTATGGTGGAACGCCAGGCGGAATCTTTACTGGATGAGCAGCTTAGCCCGATCCGCGATCAGGGGCTTACCGCCGAGGACTATTTCCGGCTGACCAACTCGTCGCGGGAAAGAATGCTGGAGGACCTGCGTCCCCAGGCCGAGTTCAGTGTAAAGGCCGAGCTGGTTCTCGACGCCATAGGGAAGGCCGAAGGGCTTACCGCGGACGAGGACGAGGTCGACAAGGAAATCGAGACGCTGGCCCAGTATTACAGGCAGGACAAGGGCGAGTTAAAGAAAGCCCTGGAAGAACGGGGCGCGCTGGACGGGATTCGCCGAACCCTCGTCAGGCAAAAGGCGGTTCAGTTCCTGGTCGATAATGCTAATATAAAAGAAGTTAAGGAACTGCCTGTCGTTGCCCCGTAGGGGCCGTGACAAATTTAGGCAACCTTTGCCTCTTTTAGGGCAAGGACCATTGAGATAAGATGTTGTTCAAAAGGAGTGAAAGCATGAGTTACCTAGTACCTATTGTTGTGGAACAAACGGCCAGAGGCGAGAGATCCTATGACATATACTCGAGGCTCCTTAAGGACCGTATTGTTTTCATCGGGGGGCCGATTGACGACCACATAGCCAACCTCGTCATCGCGCAGCTCCTGTTCCTGGAAGCCGAGGACCCGGAGAAGGACATCTTCCTTTATATCAACTCCCCTGGGGGGGTCATTACCTCCGGGATGGCCATTTATGATACAATGCAGTATATCAGACCTGACGTGGCGACGATCTGCCTTGGTCAGGCCGCCAGCATGGGCGCTTTCCTGCTGGCCGGCGGAGCAAAAGGCAAGCGTTCGGCGCTGCCCTACGCCAGGATCTTGATCCATCAGCCGATGGGCGGGGTCCAGGGTCAGGCCACCGATATCGACTTGCACGCCAGGGAAATTTTGCGGACGAGGCAGATTATGAACGAATTGCTGGCCAAGAACACCGGACAGCCGCTGGAAATCATCGAGCGCGACACCGAACGTGACTTTTTCATGTCCGCCGAACAGGCCAAGGAATATGGTATTATAGATGAGGTGATAGCTGTCCGCAAGAAGCCCGAGTAAGAGAGGTGGTACTGATGTTTAACGAGAAGGGCCAGCTAAAGTGTTCATTCTGCGGCAAGCTCCAGGATCAGGTTAAAAAATTGGTGGCCGGTCCCGGTGTCTATATTTGTGACGAGTGCATCGAGCTTTGCAACGAGATCATCGAAGAGGAACTTACCGAAGACCTGGGTTTGGAATTGCGTGATATTCCCAAACCCAAGGAAATCAAAGAATACCTTGACCAGTACGTTATCGGGCAGGATCACGCCAAGAAGAGCCTTGCGGTTGCTGTCTACAACCACTACAAGCGCATCAACCTTGGCGGGAAGATCGACGATGTCGAACTGCAAAAGTCCAACATCATCATGCTGGGGCCGACCGGCTCCGGCAAGACGCTCCTGGCCCAGACACTGGCGCGTTTCCTGAATGTCCCCTTCGCCATCGCCGACGCTACTTCCTTAACCGAGGCGGGTTACGTCGGTGAAGACGTGGAAAACATCCTGCTGAAGCTCATTCAGGCCGCCGACTACGATGTAGAGAAAGCCGAGAAGGGCATCGTTTACATCGACGAGGTTGACAAGATCGCCCGCAAATCCGAGAACCCTTCGATAACGCGCGACGTGTCGGGTGAGGGAGTGCAGCAGGCGCTGTTGAAGATTCTGGAGGGCACGGTGGCCAGCGTGCCTCCGCAGGGCGGCCGGAAACATCCTCACCAGGAGTTTATCCAGCTGGATACGACGAATATCCTGTTCATCTGCGGCGGAGCCTTCGAAGGCATCGACAAGATCATCCAGGCTCGTACCGTGCACAAGACCATGGGCTTCGGCGCCGAACTGGCGATGAAACGGGATAAGAAGCTGGGCGAAGTCCTAAAGCAGATTCTTCCCCAGGACCTCCTTAAATACGGCTTGATCCCCGAGTTCGTCGGGCGCCTGCCGGTTATCGTCACCCTTGAGCCGCTGACCGAGGAAGACCTGGTGCGTATCTTGACCGAGCCCCGCAACGCCTTGGTGAAGCAGTTTGAGAAGCTCTTCGAGCTTGACGGCGTGACCTTGGAGTTCCAGGATGGGGCACTGAGGGCTATCGCTAAGGAAGCGATCCGCCGGAACACCGGAGCACGCGGTTTGCGGGCCATCATCGAGGAGATCATGCTTAACGTGATGTACGATATCCCGTCCCGCGGTGACGTTGCGAAGTGCGTGATTTCGGATGAAACTATCATGAAACGCGAGCCGCCGATCATCCTGTCGGTGGAGCGCAGCAAGAAACAGAAAAAAGAGGGCGCTATGTAGGCGCTCCCTGAAAGAGAGACCGCCCGGTGGTCACCCCGGGCGGTCTCTCTTGTCGTTTAGGCAAGTACATACTTTATTAAGTGTGGGTGCTTGAAAAAGTATTAATTGCGTCTTAATTATGGTAAGATCTTCTAGAACAAATGAAAAAGGAGGTAATCAAGAGGCCTACACTTGCGAATTAATCGCAAGAATGAGATTAAGTCTGGTGAAATCCCTGCAGGAAAACGTGCGGTTTGCCTGCATGTCGGCCCGTACAACAAGGTCGAACCAGCCTACCATACCCTAATGCAATGGATCAAGGAGAATGGACATACACCTGCCGGGGTTGTTTACGAGTTTTACTTGAATGACCCTTCCGAAACACCGGAAAATGAACTGCAGACAAGGATAGTGTTTCCTCTGATTTAAAGTGTCTGGCAGAACCCGGCTGAGCGGGCTTTTTATCAGTGGAGTTTTTTGAGCTCTTCTAGTTTGTTGGCAAACCAGGCGGTGTGCAGGTCCTCGTCGATCAGGTTGTCCCAGAGGACGCTGAAAAGTTTTTCGTCGTTCCCCACTCTCAGGATGAGGTCCTTGTAGTCCTTCATCGCTTTCTCTTCGAGCGTAATATCCGCCTTTAAGACTGTTTCCGGCCCGAGGGCGCCGGTGAGGGTGCCTGCAGCTTTCCCGAGCAGGGGGGCAACGACGTCCCCCAGCCGCGTGGGCTCACCTCCGAGGCGCCGGATCTCGGCGGCGATGTTGTCTACGTGCTGCTGCTCGATCATCGCAATGCGGGCCAGTGTTTTTTGCAGATAAACGTCGTCCATAGCGTGAGCCTGACTCGTGTACAGGTCTACCTGTTCAACTTCAAGGCTGTAGAACCAGTTTAATTTCGCCAGGAGTTCCTTTTTATTCATCCCGTTTTATCCCCAATATTTTATCCTTGTCATTTAATGCGAGCGCAGGGCATTGGTCAGCCAGACGGCCCACGGCGCGATCAGGGTGATCCAGGCCCAGACCCAGACGCCCACGGCGCCGAACCTGTTGCCGTTCTTCCAGGCCCAGAGACCGTAACTGGCCGTGTTCACGGCGATGAGCAGCGTAACGAGCACAATAATAAATTTCAGCACCGGATATGCCTCCTCCGTTCCGGGGATTGATTACTCGCGTATAGGAATGGTTTCATGGAGCAGGCCGACACGCCTGACCCGGAAGTCCACAGTAGCGTCGACGATAGCGTTGGGGTACCTGCTGGCCCAGTCGTAAACCTTCCAGGCTCTCCAGGTGAAGAACTGCCTCTGTGCCTTGCTGCTGAATTCAAACGCGTCTGTTCCCCACTGCTGAGTCTTGGCGATGGTCGCTCTCAATTCCCGGTTGAGATAGTCTTCGACGCTCCTTTCGACCAGGGGGATGCGGCTCGCCCGTTCGTAGTTCTCCCCGCTCTGGATACTGATGATGTCTCCTTCAAGGGGAATGCGGACCGCAATATGCGGAACGTCGCCTTCAACATCGACGCTGACCTCGGCTCTGGTGCGGGGCTTGACTTCCACGATGACGTACTTGTCAGGATGCTTCGGGTCGGGAACGGCCTGGATGGTGCGGCGGAAGGTCCCGCGGACCATTTTGACGAAGCCCATCTCGTCCGCGTCCAGGATGCCGACCATCTTCCCGCCTCTGAAGACGGCTCCGCCCATGATCTCCAGCCTGCCACCACCCTGCCGGGGGATCCGCCCCGCGTAGTATGCCCCCTTGTCTTTGGGCCTGTTGTTCGGAAAAATGTCCTGTTCATCTTTATCCTGCAAAGCTGCGAGGTTGGCTACCGCTCCCACCCCCGGGGTTTTGGAGGCGATGTAGAAATCGTGGAAGGTATCCCGGGGAATAAATTCGGTGAACCGCCAACCCTGCTGCAGGAGCTGGTAGTATTTACCGACGTTGTCTTCCAGGATGGGCTTGCCGTTTTTTAGCAGGTCGGCCGCCCTCCCCTGGGTAATGAGGATGCTGCTGTTGCGGCGGAATTGGCGAAACCGGGCTAGAGGAGCATAGTAACGGTCGATGCCTTCTTCGGCCAGCGCCCGGCCGAAGACGATCCAGGCGGTGTGGGAGAGGTCGGCGCGCCGGTCCACGAAGGCGTTTAGCAGTTCAAGACCTTCGAGGATGGTATTGACCTCCATTGAAACAACAAAAAAGCCCTTTCCGCCGCCTCCGTTCCCGCCTTGGCCGCCGCTCCCGATGGCCTTGGGGACGGCGACGACGGTCGTCATGGTCAGGACATTTTGCCGGCCTTTGTCGAGGCCGAGGGCCAGGACCCAGGCGATCTCATCGGGTTCCTGGTAATTCCAGCACCCGGAGAGGGAAAGGATCACTAGGACAGTCAACAGTCCCCTAGCTATTTTCCTGCTGTTTTTCAGCTCGGTCGCCCCCTTTCCTGTCGCGCAGAATCGTTAGGCCGTAGAGCAGCACGAGGGGCACACCTACAGCGAAAAAGGTGTAGCGCCGGATGATCCCGATATCCCAGGATAAGGCCTCGGCCACGTTGTTGGGGACGAAGGCCAGGGCGGTGACGGCTACGGCTGCGGGGAGGATGAAGGGCCTGTTATAAGGCAGGCACAGCGCGTAAGTTGTCACCGAGGAGATCAGGTAGATGCCCAGGCTGATCTGGGCGAGGGCTGACAGCATCCAGACCGGCGCGAAAATCACTTCCATACGCTGTAGGAAGCGGCCGATGTTGATAATGCGCGATACCAATAACGTGGGGATATTGATTTCCGAAACCACCGGGTAGGTGAAAACCAGCAGGGCCACCAGGGTGCTCGAGGCCAGGAGCGCCCCGGCGATACCGATGCTCCAGTAACTTATTTTCCTGATGGCATTCCTGGGCACAAAGCTGATGATCAAACCAAGAATGAAAATTTCAACCATGTCCCCGGAGGTTATAACGGCGCCGGTGATTATGGACTTTGCCCCCATTCCTCCCAGGGGGAATACGGCGTCCAGCCGCCAAAAAGGAATGGACAGGCCAATTAACAAAACATAGCCCGCGGCGATGGCGATGCCGAAAATGTAGGCTGACCGGGCGATGGCGTCAAAACCAAGGAAAGCAATGACAGTTGACGCGACAATAAAGAGCAGGACGGCCATGCTGATGGGGGTGTCGGGAAGAAATCCCGAGACCACACGCTCGCCAAACTCGCGCAGGGTAATTCCCGTTAAGGCAATCAAAATAACGACGAAAAAAGCTGACAGGGCTGCGTTTCCATAAGGGCCGATCATCTCTTGCCCGATCTGGATGATGTTTTTGTCGGGATGACGGTCGAGGAGCCAGAGCAGGGGATAGAGGGCGGCAAAGGCCAGCGCTACGTGTAAAACGGGAATCATCCAGGTTGCCGTGGCGCCGTAGTGGTAGAGCGGAACCTGGTAAGAGAGAAAGGCCTTAGCCCCAATAAAAAGGGCCGTTACGGCTATGGCCTCCTTGACTCCGATGCGCGGGTTCTCGAGTTGTTTAGGCACGATCCTCGCTGCCTCCTTTCCTGGACCACCAGCGGCTTACCGCGGGCTGGCGTTTTGTGGACAGCGGGTCGACGTAATCGGGCCTGGTTTCCTGCTGCCAGGCGTGCCCGCGCAGGAACCAGTCCGGCGAAGTTTTAGTAGCCGGGACGAGCGGGGCGAGGAAGGGCACACCGAACGACTTCAGGTTGGTTAGCGCCCCCACATGTAAGAAGAGGACGAAGATCATCCCGAAAATGCCGAACACCGCTGCAGCGAGGGTGTAGGCAAACCTCAGGAGCCTTATGTTCAAAGAAAAGGCGTAGTTTGGAATGGCGAAGGCGCCAAGGGCGGTAACGGCGATGATCACGATCAGGATCGGGCTGACGATATTGGCGGCCACGGCGGCCTGGCCCAGGATTAAAGCGCCGACGATGCCCAGGGTGGTGCCGATCGTGCCGGGGATGCGGATGCCGCCCTCACGGATGAGTTCGAAGGCTACTTCCATCAGCAGCACCTCAACGATCGTGGGAAAAGGGACACGTTCCCGGGCTCCGGTAATGGCCAGGAGCAGGTCGGTCGGGATAAATTCCTGGTGGTAGGTGGCCACGGCTACATAGAAACCGGGGAGGAAAAGGGCCATAGCCAGGCCAACCCACCGCACCAGCCTGGTAAAACTGCCGTACGGCCACCTTACGTAGGCGTCCTCCCCGCTCTGCATCATCGTGAAGAGGGTAGCGGGGACAACGAGGGCGAACGGGCTGTTATCGGCCAGGATGGCGATCCTGCCCTCCATAATGCCGGCGGCCACCCGGTCGGGCCGTTCGGTAGCCAGGACCTGGGGAGCCAGGGCATAGGGCGAATCCTCAATGAGCTGCTCTAGGATGCCGCTCTCATTGGGAAAGTCCACCTTTAGCGAACTGAGCCGGCGCTTGACTTCCTTGACCAAGGCAGGGTTGGCGATGTCGTCCCTGTACATGATGGCGTACTGGGCGTCGGAGGCGTCCCCGACTTTGACGAACTCCGTAACCAGGGACGGATGGCGCAGGATCTTACGGATTAGGCCGGTGTTGACGCGGATCTGTTCAACGAGTGCTTCGTGCGGGCCGCGGATGACGTTTTCGATTTTGGGCTCCCCGACCCCACGGTTGGCGAAGCCTTTGGTTTCAATGGACAGCGCCTTGTCAAGCCCATCAATGATCAGGACCGTATTGCCGTTCAGGACCTCGTTGACTGCTTCTTTAAAGGTCTTGACGGTGGAGACCTGGTGACCGGCTACGAGGGCCCGCATCACCCGGTCCAAGAATCCCGGCGGGGCCTTAACCGGCTGACGCCTGTCTCCTCGAGGCTCGTCTTCCGGGGGAGCGTCGTCCTTGCGCAGGGAGGCCTGGAGCATCAAGGACCTCAGGATCGCGCTGATAATGACGCTGCCCTGCACGATGCCGTCGATAAAGACGATCAGCGCCTTAACCGGCGGGTCGTGGTTAATCAGCAGGGGCCGAAAAACCGGGTCAACGTTGGTCGGCTTACGGAAGATTTTTTCGAGAATTTTTTGGTTGTACTCTAAATCCTCGAATAGCTTGATTTCTGCATCCAGGATGCCCGTCAGCGTGCGGTCGGCTTCCATCTTGGCCAGCATCTCTTCAAACTGCCGTTGATCCTTCTTTTGTCGGGTCTGACGGGCTTGCCCCTGAACGTTTTCGACGACGGCATCGCCGTCCTGGGACTGCTTGTTCCCTTCAGCCTGGTTGTTTACGCCGTCCAAGCCTTCTTTGACATTACGGCTGCCGACCCGGCGCACTTTGCGTTCCCGCGACCTACGGGAACCTTGTCCAGGGGCGGAATGATCCGTCCCGGAATCAGCCAGCAATCGTTCAGCTTCCAGGAGACGGTCTTCGATCCCGCTTTCGAAAAGAAGTTCAGGCTCGGTGGGTTCTCGGAACAACAGGTATTTCCTGACGGCATCCAGGAAGGCCAAGCGGTGGGTCACCTCTATTTAAGGAAGATTTCCAGGCTGGATGCTGGTTTTAGCATTCAACACACTATTAGCATTTGAACCCCCGGAGGAGGCATACCCGGGGAATAGTGGCAGACGTGGAAAAGGAAGTCAGGCAAGTCGGGCTTATCAAAGGGAAGCTTAATAATAGTAGCCGTACGAAAGGAGGGGAGTGCTTGGCAAAAAACAGGGCGAGAAAGAGGGGGAACGTTTCGGGAAGCCCTCCGGCATCCCGAAACAATCTAGCAATAAAGATAATTTCTGCCGTTTTCCCGGCCCTTGCAAGTGTAGACGAATTTAGCCGTAACGCCTTCAGCCTTGGCCTCGACGAAGAGGTTGTTCAACTGTTCGCGGGTGCACGCCAGGCGCAGAAAAGCGGCCTCCTGATGGTGGGGGTCGACTTCGTGGAAGGCTTCTTCGGCCTCGCGGAGTTCGGCGACGGCCTGGCGGACGGTGATCACGACCTGGCTTTCCTCGGTATCGATGCCGGGGATAAGCACGTCCTTACGTCTCAACAGAAGTTTAACGCGCATCCTTATCTTTTCGGCCGGCGTTTTTAACGCCTCGATCATTCTTGTTAAAATGTTTATCACGGGCAGTCCCCTCCCTTTCTAAGAAATCCTATGCTTCAAAATCCAGAATATGCCAGCAAGCTGTGGGTTCCGCATCAAGGCCGGTGGACAAAAGGGTCCGGGTTAAGTAAGATAGAAAACGAATCGGCTGCCTGTTTAACTAACGATCGGGTAAGGGGGCTGGACGACGATAAACGGCAAGCAGGGAAGAGACTCCATTCTATCGGCCGACGGCAGGTTCTGTTTTTCCTGTCACAGAGGGCTGGCCTGTTTTGGCAGTTGCTGCAGGGACGTGAACATTTTCCTGTCGCCCTACGACGTGTTGCGCTTGAAGAGAAAGCTGGGCGTGTCTTCCAGCGAATTTCTGCAGGAATACACTCTTTTGGCCCACGAAGCCGGGATCCCGCTGGTGCAGTTGAAGATGAGGGAAGGGGAGGACCTGAGGTGTCCTTTTGTTGGCCCGGAAGGCTGCCGGGTTTACGACGAGCGGCCCTGGTCCTGCCGCATGGCGCCGGTGGACATTAAAGGCCCGGAGACCTATACCTTTGTTTTTGACAGCGCATTTTGCTTGGGGCTCAACGAGCCGGAGGAGTGGACCGTGACCGGATGGATGGCCGACCAGGGCCTGGACGTTTACGAGGAAGTCGAAGCCCTGTTTAAACAGCTGCCGGGCCGGTTCAAGCTTACGGGACTGGATTTCCTGGACCGTCACCTAAGCCGGCTCGTTTATATGGCCTGTTACGATGTCGATCGCTTCAGGGAATTTGTGTTTGACCCCGTCTTCCTTGAAGCTTTTGAGGTGTCCCGGGTCGGGAAAGAGGAACTGCAGGACGATGTGGCGTTGTTGAAGTTCGGGTTTGCGTGGCTTATGTCGGAGCCGGACCTGGAAGTGACGCTAAAGCTCCGCGACAAACTACCGGCACTTTAGGCTGCTAAAAATTATGCTACCCAGGGGGGCGGTTGTGACGACCGCCTTTTTTGTTTGGGGTGTCTCCTACACAAGGGCCGGCGGGCTGGTGGCTGCCCTTGGCCGCTGACAGCTGACAGAAGAAAGAGAACAGGACGGCGGCCACCGCCTGTTCTCCCAAGGTTTCCGTATTTACAGGATGTCAGGGGAAGTTAAGACTGTTGGGGCCGCTCGAGCGGGGCGGCATTGGTGATGGCACCGATGTTACCCTGGGCAAGAGCTTGCTCCGCAAAGGCCACCAACTTCTTGGTCATATTCCCGCCGACGTAACCGTTTACGCGGCTGGGGAGGTCACCCTTGTTCATCTGAGCGTAATTTCCGAGACCCAGCTCAGCGGCAACCTCGTACTTCATCTGGTCCAGAGCCTGAGCAGCGCCAGCTTTAACGGGCTGGTTCGTATTCCGCGGCATTTATTTTCACCTCCTTCTAGCCATAGAGTGCGCTCATTCGCCAACTAATATGCTGGTAATATCGTTTTGCAGAAATCAATTCTTCCACCAAACGCAATTCCTAACTTAAAAAGTCAGCTTTACAGCGCCCCTCTTCGCCGAGCCAAAGTTTGAATTGCAACATTATTAATGGTTACGTTCGATAGGCGGGCTTCGCGCGGGGGCAAAAAGGTACAGCCGTACTAGAATTTAGGAGAGCATAGTTTACTTTCTCCGCAGAAATACTATTTGCCAAAAGCGGGAGGTGCTTCAATGAAAGCCACAGGTGTCGTTCGTCGTATGGACGATCTGGGACGTATCGTGATACCCAAAGAA
The DNA here is from genome assembly GCF_052618305.1 of Desulforudis sp. DRI-14. The sequence continues at coordinate 68,568 of NZ_JBQXEZ010000010.1, forward strand.
GTTCGGCGAACCTTGCGTATTAAAGATGGCGACCCGCTCGAAATTTTTACGGACAGAGACGGCGAAATTATCTTTAAGAAGTATTCGCCTATTGGGGACCTTGCCACCTATGCCAAGGAATATGCCGACTCCTTGTATGAATCAACCTCACATACCGCCTGCATTTGCGATGAGCATTCCGTTATTGCCGTAGCAGGGGGATCCAAGCAGTTGGTCAACCAGAGCCTCGGACCGATTGCCGAACAAGCCATGGAAAGGCAGGAAACAGTCGTACAGAACATCGGCCGCGGCTTTAAGGAAAACGAAGCCCCCCTCGTAGGTCCCCGTGATATTATGAACCAGTATACCTCGGCGGTCATCTCTCCCATTCTGGCCGGCGGCCGGGCGGCCGGGTGCGTGATCTTGCTGGGCAAGAACGCCCAGATGACTGAGATTGAACAGAAGCTGGCTGAAACAGCGGCCAACTTCCTTGGAAAACAGCTTGAGTAAATGATACGAAATTAAACGCCGTACAGCCGTACAATAAAGAAGCCCGAGGATGAACGAAGTTCCTCGGGCTTTTTACCGGCCCAGCGATATAAAAGGTCGCCGATCTTGTCATACTTAATAAGAGGAAGAAAAAGTACTGGAGGCCAAGAAGTGCACGAATTCGCCAGTATACCCGGAATAATCACGATTATACAGGTCTTCTTCGGAGTAATCATCGGCCTGTATTTCTGGAACCTGTTGAAGAGCCAGCAAGGAAGCAAGGTTGCCGTCGAGAAGGAATCCCGGAAGGAGATTGAGCGGTTGCGGGCACTGCGGGCCATATCCCTGACCGAACCCTTGGCCGAGAAGACCCGCCCTGGATCGTTCGCCGAAATCATCGGCCAGGATGAGGGACTCCGGGCTTTGCGCGCCGCCCTCTGCGGCCCCAACCCTCAACACGTTATTTTGTACGGCCCGCCCGGTGTCGGTAAGACTGCGGCTGCAAGGCTCGTCCTGGAAGAGGCCAAGCGGAGTAAACATTCTCCCTTCAGGGATGACGCCAAGTTTATCGAAATCGACGCCACTACGGCCCGCTTTGACGAACGGGGGATCGCCGATCCCCTGATCGGTTCGGTCCACGACCCCATTTATCAGGGCGCCGGACCGATGGGCATGGCCGGAATCCCTCAGCCGAAATGCGGTGCGGTTACGAAGGCCCACGGGGGAATCCTGTTTCTCGACGAAATCGGTGAACTGCATCCCGTCCAGATGAACAAGCTCCTTAAGGTTCTCGAAGACCGCAAGGTGTTCCTGGAGAGCGCCTACTACAACCCCGAGGACCACAACGTCCCGAACTGGATTCACGACATCTTTCAAAACGGTTTGCCTGCTGACTTCCGCCTGGTCGGGGCCACCACTCGGATGCCCCACGAGATTCCCCCGGCCATCCGGTCGCGGTGCATGGAGATTTTCTTCCGGCCTCTCTCGGCGGACGACGTCGCCGTCATCGCCCTCAACGCCGTAAGGAAAATCAATTTTGTTCTGGAAGACGGTGCTGTTGAGATCATCAAGAAGTACGCTACCAACGGGCGGGAGGCCGTCAACATCGTCCAGCTGGCGGCCGGGGTCGCCCTCACCGAGGGCCGCGATACGGTCAGGGTCGTCGACGTGGAGTGGGTCATTCAGAGCGGGCAGTACACGCCCCGTCCCGACAAGCAGGCGCCTAAGAAGCCGGCGGTCGGGCAGGTCAACGGTCTGGCCGTCTACGGGCCCAATGCCGGGATGCTGCTGGAAATCGAGGCTACGGCCATTCCGGTGGTTAAGGGCAAGGGCAAGCTGACGGTGACCGGGGTGGTCGACGAAGAGCAGATCAACGGGGCGGGGCGGGCCATCCGGCGCAAGAGCCTGGCCCGGAGCGCGGTGGAGAACGTTTTGACCGCTTTGCGCTGCTCGGTCAAGTTGAATCCCGCCAACTACGATATCCACGTCAATTTCCCCGGCGGGACGCCGGTGGACGGCCCGTCAGCGGGAGTCGCCATCGCTACGGCCATCTATTCGGCAGCCGTCAACGTTCCCGTATCCAACGAGGTTGCCATGACGGGCGAGGTCTCCATTCATGGACGCGTAAAGCCGGTGGGAGGGATCGTCGCCAAGGTCGACGCCGCCTTGAAGGCGGGGATCAAAAAGGTCTTTGTTCCTCACGAGAATTACCAGGACCTCTTTTCGTTAATGCGGGGGATCGAGGTCATTCCTGTCAAAACCCTGGACGAGGTCCTGGCCGGGGCCATCCTTACGGACAACGTGACGAGGGCCAGGGAATGGGCCTCGATACGCTAAAAAAATAAAAAAGGTCTGTTTACTATTCAAGAAGAGGAGAGCCGCCGCTCTTCTCTTCTTTGTTTGCCGGGCATGTCTGCCGGGCCGATGGGTTGAGAGAAACCCTGTCACCT
>NZ_JBQXEZ010000011.1:0-69939 GCF_052618305.1 Desulforudis sp. DRI-14
GATTTTCAAGGCTCCGCGGACCCGGGAGGGGTGTTGGCTGTCAAAGTTGAGTTTAAGCGTGGTACCGGCCGTACTTAATGGCCTGAGCCATTATGCCCTGTACAGCGCCGCCCGGCAGATGGCCACCGACATTCGCGGCTGGCAGCAGCAGGCCTTGGCTGCAGGGGATACCTTCTCTACATACAGTGTTCAGTTTGATCCCGCCAACGAAGTTTATTACTTAATGCAAAACAATGTATCCAGGGAAAAACAGCGTATGCCCGTTTACCTGGATCTAGATTTCACCAATTTTCCATCCGAGAAACTCGGGTTCAACCTCCGGGGCATTCCCGTCCCCCGCGGAGGTACGGTAACCTTGAGAGAAAAACTCACCGGGAAAAAATATTGTGTCATTGTGGCTCCCGTTACCGGAAGGGTGCGCATTTCTCCCCTCCCTAGTTAAAGCGAATTTAAAACGAATCGGACTATTTGGTCTGGAAGGTTGTCATGCTTAAAGGGAAAGATTTTACCGCCGTTGATATTGACTCGGGAGAAATAAAAATAGCCGTCCTCTCATCCTGTCGACATGGGGTGGTTTGCAGGTTGCTGCACCGCCACCCCGGTCCCGGTACGGAACTGCTGGAAGGGGGCGGGATAGATGAGCTGGCCGCCGTGCTCAGGGCGGCTTTAAAATCAGCGCCGGGAGCTGGGAAGAGGGTGATCACCGCAATTGATGGCCGAGGGGTGATCATCCGGCAACTGCGACTGCCGGTAATGCCGCAAAAGGAACTGGAACAGGCGGCCGTGTGGGAGGCGGAGAGGCTGGTGCCGCTGCCCGTCGACGAACTGATCTTGCGGCCCGTGGTTTTAGGAGACAGTCCGGAGAAGGAAAAGGGGCAAATTAATGTCCTCCTGGCGGCGGTGCAAAAAGAGATCGTTTACGGTTACTACGAAGCTTTTAAGCGGGCGGGCCTGAAAATTACCGCCATTGACCTGCAGCACCTGGCCCTGTGGCGGGTCTTTCACAGCTCCTTTGGTTACCCGGTTCACGACGGAGGGGTAAGGGCGGTTTTGAACCTGGGTTTTTCTTCAGGCCAGTTTATCGTGCTCAAGGGACAGGAACTGGTTTATCTCCGCACCATACCTGTGGAGTTGGGGGGTCTGTTGCCTTACGGTGTTGTTGAGCCACCACCGGGTGGACCTGAACCGTACTCCGAGGAGATAAAGGCAATTAAGGGCGAGGCCGCACCTGCCGTGGAGCACCCGCCAGGCGGTCCCACGCGCCTTGAACTGGCGGACTTTGCCGCTTTTGCCGATCTGGTCCGGGAGATCCGCCGCTCTTTGGATTTCTACCAGCTTCAGGAGCGGGATAACCCGGTAGCCACTCTGGTGATGACTGGTAATCTTAGTAAAATCACAGGGCTGAGCGCTTTTTTGGCCGGCGAACTGGGAATCAAGGTGGAAGCTGGTTTTCCCGTGCTGCCCTTCAGGGATGTAAAGCAGCCTTCTCAGGCGCTGGATCCTGTTTTTTCAGTGGCGGTGGGTCTGGCTTTGCGGGAGGTGGTGCGGTGAAGTACGGAGTTAATCTTCTGCCTTCGGAACTGCAACCAGAGCCTCCGCTGGAACCGAAACGCCTGGCCCTGATTTCTTTAATCACCCTGGTCGCGGGCGGCCTTTGTGTCGCCTGTATCTTTTGGGGGTTAAACTTTTACCACATGCGTGCCGAGTTGGCTGCTATACAGCAGCAGGTCCCCGGTCTCAATGAAACGGTGGCTCGCCTGGAAGATCTCGGCAAGCAGCGCCAGACACTGGAAGCAGAGGTCGGTGAACTGGAACGTCTAGTTGGGGAAAGGCACTCTTGGTCCAAAATGTTACTGGACCTAAATAAAGTGGTGCCCGGGGAAGTCTGGCTGACTGCCTTGCAATTGCAGGCCGCAGGGGCGGATCAGGGAACGGGTCAGGCAGCTGCCGGTTCCGCCGGGACTGCCGGTCAAAAACCCGGCTCCGTTCCTTCTCTCTTGCAAGGCAATTTGCAGCAGACCGGTCAGTTAGTAACAGGTGATACCCGCCAACAGATATCTGCTCAGTCCGGAGCATCGGCAACCGTGCCGGCAATCCAGGGCGAAGAAAGCGGGCAGCAAGGGCAGGTAGGCAACCAGGTCCGGCGCGAGGACGGGAATGCCATTCCCCCGCTGCCTGATACTTTAACCTTGAAAGGTAATGCTACATCCCTGGCTGCCGTTGGGGTATTGATTTATCAGTTGGGACAGTTGCCCTATTTTTCTCAGGTTGACCTGAACGAAATTAAATTTGATGAGGCAAAGGGCGTCACCACTTTTAGCATTTCCGCCCGGTTAAAAGGGGGCGGTGGGGGTTGATGGCACGTAGCCTGGATAAGAAGAGCAAGGCCATACTTATGCTTTTTTTGTTGCTGGTCCTTATTTATGCCGGCTACCGTTTCGTGTTAATGCCCCAAATCCAGGTTTACCAGAAGACAAAAACCGAGTTGGGCGAAGCCAGAGCTCTCATCTCCCGGCTGTCCTCCCGGGCCAGTTCCCTGGAGGAGGAAGAAGCGGCCCTCGAAAGAGTCAGAAAAAGATCTGCCGAGTTAAACACCAGGTTCGACACCGAGATGCGGGACGGCCAGTTTCTCATTCAGTTGAGCCGGATAACGGAAGAAAACCAGGTCCTGGTATTAAAGTTTAAACCACTGGCCATTGTAGATAAAGGATATGTGCTGGTTTTACCCGTCGAAATAGAGCTGAGGGGCTTGTTCCCCCAGGTGGCGGCGGTGATTGGTTACCTGGAGAATCTGCCGAACTTGAGTGAACTCCGCAATGTCCAGGTTACGCGTTATGAATCCGAAAATGCGGCTGACCAGTACCCGCCGGGAGCGGATGGTCTTTCTCTTTCCGCTCCATCACCCGTACCCGACGGTACGGTAACGGCAAGCATGACACTGCTGCTCTACTCCCGGCCGACTCCCACTGCACGTCTGCAAATGGAAGAGGTCAGACGCTGGGCGTTGGGCCGTCCGAACCCGTTTTTCTCGGGCAGGTTGCCGGTTTTACCCGTCCCGCCGGCCCAGGCGGCGGGGCCGGCCGGCCAGGAGTCCATCGACGCGTAGTACGGGTATAACTCAGGTCTTTGGAAAAAGGAACGGGTGTTTTTTGGCAGCCGTCCCTTTTTCCCTTGTTTGCCGGTTTTCCCCCGGGTATATTATACCGGCCGGGCGGGTAAACATTTGCAAGAGGTGATCCTTTTTGGTTGATGAACAGCTGTTGAAGGAAGTTCTGGACCTGGCCCTCTCCAACGGGGGCGATTTTGCCGACATATTCGTGGAAAATCGCCGTATCACGGGGATCAGCTGCGAAGACAACAAGATCGAACGGGTGCAGACCGGCCTCGATGCCGGCGCCGGAATCAGGGTGCTGGCCGGCGAGGCCACTGCTTACGCTTACACCAACCAACTCGACCGCCAGGGTCTCCTGGACGCGGCCGGAGTGGTGGCCCGGGCTGCGGGGAGCAGCCGGAAGGATGTCAACATCGACCTTAACCGCCTCGAGCCGGCGATCAGCTTTGACATTGAACGCCTGCCGAACGAAGTTGAAACAGAGGACAAGGTCGAGGTGGTCCAGAAGGTAAACCAGGCCGCGAGGGGTGTGGATGCGGAGAAGATCAAGCAGGTTATCGTGGGCTACGGGGACGTTATCCAGCACGTGCAGATCGCCAACAGCGAGGGAGTGCTCGTCGAGGATACGCGGGTACGCACCCGCTTGGTGGTGAACGCCGTGGCTGCCGACGGGGGCGTCATCCAAACCGGTTACGATGCCCTGGGCGGGGTGGCCGGTTTTGAGCTTGTGGATTCAGCGTACCCTGAGGAAATGGCGCGCAAAGCGGCCGGGCGCGCCGTGGCCCTGCTCGCGGCCCAGCCCGCGCCATCCGGGAAGATGCCCGTCATTCTGGCCAGCGAGGCCGGCGGGACGATGGTGCACGAGGCCTGCGGTCACGGGCTCGAAGCCGACCTTGTACAAAAGGAATTGTCGGTGTACGCGGGAAAGCGGGGAGAGGTTGTCGCCAGTCCCCTGATCACGGTCTTTGACGATAGCACGATGCCCGGAAAATACGGGTCTTACGCCTTTGATGACGAGGGCACCGGATCGGCTCCCGTAACGCTGATTGAGGAAGGCGTACTTAGGGACTACCTCTATGACCGTTTGACGGCGGGGAAAGAAGGCCGGCGGTCCAACGGGCACGGCCGGCGGGAATCGTACCAGCACAAGCCCATCCCGCGGATGGGAAACACCTGCATCGCCCCTGGGAAGGAAGACCCCCGCGACATCCTGCGTGAAGCCAAGAGGGGGCTTCTGGTGCGCAAAATGGGCGGCGGGCAGGTCAATACGACCAATGGTGACTTCGTCTTCGAAGTGGCTGAAGGGTACCTGATCGAGGACGGCGACGTCGGCAGCATGGTCAGGGGCGCCACCCTTACCGGAAACGGGCCCGAGGTCCTCGCCAAGGTGGAAAGGGTCGGGAAGGATCTCGGGTTCACGATCGGGACCTGCGGCAAGGACGGCCAGGGAGTGCCGGTGAGCGACGCCCAGCCGACGATGTCTTTCGGGCAGCAGCAGGAATGCCCCATCGTCGTCGGCGGCACCGGAGGCAGCCCGGGAGGATCTGGAGCAAATAAAAAAGACTTCCGGGAGTTGATGAGAGAGCCGCGCATCCGGAGGCTCTGATGCTTGGTATTAGGTATTAGTGTTGGAACTCAGAACTAGGCTCCCGTTTGCTGCGGGAGTCTTTGCCTGCCGGGTAGAAGGCTGTGCCTGGAAATAGATAGCAGGGTTTTGACGGATTGCGGCGAACAACTTCTAAGCGGCGGATAAGGAGACATACTATAACCGTCACTGCTAAATGGGAAAGGAAGCCTGTGATGACCATTGATTTTCTTAATCTCGCTCAGGCCGCTGTGTCGAAGGCGGTGGAGCGCGGGGCCGACTCTGCGGAAGCCTACGTCAGCAGAAGCAAGGAACTGGAAATCGAGGTCAGGGAGCAGCGAATCGAAACGATCAAGAGCGCGGAGGAGAGAGGGCTTGGCTTGCGGGTGCTGCGCGGGCGGCAGTTCGGGTTCGCCTTTACGACCAACCTGACGCCGTCGGGCATAGAGGAGATTGCCGCGCAGGCGGTAGCCAACGCCGGCCAGACCGCGCCTGACGAGTTTTACAGTTTTCCGACCAGGACAGACGGCTATCCCGAAATGAGCCTTTTTGATCGCGAGCTGCAAACGACGAACGTCGAGAAAAAGATCGAACTCGCTATAGAAATGGAACGCGCAGCGCGGGCCTTCGACAAAAGAGTTAAGGTTATCGAGAGCTCGACGTACCACGACGGTGAAATAGAGGTGGGGCTGGTCAGCTCGGAGGGTATGGAAAGTTACTACCGGGCCGCCCTCTGCGGCCTTTACATGGCCTTGACCGCCCAGGACGGGGGCGAGAACCAGACCGGATTTGCCGTTGATTACCGGCGCCGCATTGCGGAACTGGATCCCGTGAAGATCGGGCGGGAGGCTGCCGAGCGCGCCGTGCGCATGCTGGGCTCGCGGACGCAGGGCAGTTGCAGGATTCCGGTCGTGCTCGATCCCTATGTGGTGGTCAGCTTGCTGGGCGTGATCGCCCCTTCGCTTACCGCCGAAGCTGTCCAAAAAGGGCGGTCTCTTTTTGCGGGCCGCGTGGGCGAACAGGTTTCTTCGCCGCTGATCACTCTTATCGACGACGGCACTTACGAGGGCGGCATCAGGACGGCCCCCTTCGACGGAGAGGGCGTGCCGACGCAGAGAACGGTGCTTATCGACGGGGGCGTGCTCCGGGGTTACCTGCACAACACCTATACGGCCGCCAAGGACGGAAAGACAAGGTCTACGGGCAACGGGGTCCGGGGGTCTTTCAAGAGCACGCCGGAGGTCGGAACTACAAACTTCTACATTGCGCCCGGAACCCGCAAAGCCGAAGCTATCATCGGCGAGACCAAACAGGGGATGTACATCACCGAGGTCATGGGTATGCACACGGCGAACCCGATATCCGGCGACTTCTCCGTCGGGGCCGCGGGCATCTGGATCAGCGAGGGACAGTTGGCGCAGCCGGTACGCGGGGTGGCGATAGCCGGCAACATCAAGGAACTGCTTTCCGGCATTGATGCCGTGGGGGATGACCTGCGCTTTCTCGGGGGTAAGGGTTCTCCGATGATCAGAGTGGAAAAGATGGCCCTCAGCGGGAGCTAAGAGGACCTGGAGTTATATAGACGGTTTAGGGGAGAGATGATGAAGGTGCGTATTCTCGTCCTCCACGGGCCGAACCTCAATCTGCTGGGCAAGCGTGAGCCCCAGGTTTACGGTACGGCCACGCTGGAGGAGATAAACAGTGCCGTTACCGCTCTCGGGCGCGAACTGGGAGCAATGGTGGAGTGTTACCAGTCCAACAGCGAAGGGGCGCTGGTCGATAAGCTGCAGGCGGCGGACGACCGTTTCGACGCTGTCGTCTTTAACCCCGGCGCCTTTACCCATTACAGCTACGCGCTCAGGGACGCGATCGCGGCTGTCGGCATCCCGGTGGTCGAAGTGCATCTCTCCAATATTCACGCCAGGGAAGAGTTCCGCCGCCACTCGGTGCTCGCGCCCGCAGCGGCGGGCCAGATCTCCGGCTTTGGCCCGGACAGCTACCTATTGGGCCTCAGGGCCGCGGTGGCCCTGGCCGGGAAAGGAACGGCTGGTTAATGCACAAACGCGTGGAAGCCCTGCGAAGGGCGATGGAGACCGAAGGCCTGCCGTACCTGCTGGTGACCGGCAGCCATAATCGGCGCTACCTGAGCGGCTTTACCGGCACGACCGGTGTTTTGCTGATCGGCATGCGGGAGGCGTACCTCCTGACAGACTTCCGTTACCTGGAGCAGGTCCGGGTGGAATGCCCGGATTTTAATGTTCTGCGGGTCGAACGCTCGTGGGTCGAACGCCTGGCGCAGGCGCTGGACGAACTGGATGTCCGGGTTCTGGGCTTTGAAGGCGAGCACCTCACTTACCAGCAATACAGCGCCTTAAAGGAAACAGCCGGACAGACCGAACTGCGGCCGACACGCGGGATGGTGGAGTCTTTGCGGGAGATCAAAGACGAAGAGGAGATCGCCGTCGTCCGCAAGGCGGTATCCCTGGTCGACGACGTTTTTGAGCTCCTGACGGCTCTGGCGCCAGGGCGCCAGGAGCGCGAAGTGGCAGTCGAAATAGAGTACCGGATGCGCCTTGCCGGCGCTTCGGGGACATCGTTCGAGATCATCGTCGCTTCGGGAGAACGCTCGGCCATGCCCCATGGGGTCGCTTCCGAAAAGGTAATGCGCGAAGGGGAGCTCGTGGTCGTCGACTGCGGGTGCGTTTATCAAGGGTACTGTTCGGATTTTACGCGCACGGTGCTCCTCGGGCGGGAACCGGAGCCATGGCAGACCGAGATCTACGATATCGTCTTGAAGGCCCAGCTGGCGGCCATCAACGCCATAAGGCCGGGCGCAACCTGCGCGGAGGTTGATGCCGCGGCGCGTGACATCATATCTGGTTACGGCTACGGGGAATACTTTGGGCACAGCACCGGTCACGGCCTGGGGCTCGAGATCCACGAAAGCCCCCGGCTGAGCGCGAACGAGCAGCGCACCCTCGCGGCGGGGAACGTTGTAACGGTTGAGCCGGGCATTTACCTGCCGGGCAGGGGCGGCGTCCGCATCGAGGACGTCGTTGTGGTGCGTGAACACGGGGCGGAAGTTCTAACTAGAACTCCCAAACAAAACCTGGTTTTGCTATAATTTAGGGCGGGTAGACAGGCATAAAGTTTTGCGAGGAGGCGGGACTTTGATCTCAACTAACGATTTTCGCACCGGTCTGACGATCGAAATTGACGGGGACGCCTACCAGGTTATCGATTTTCTGCACGTCAAGCCTGGCAAGGGTTCCCCGTTCGTCCGCTCCAAACTCCGGAACCTGCGTACGGGGGCCGTGGTCGAAAGAACCTTCAACGCCGGGGAGAAACTACCCAAGGCGCACTTGGAGCGCCGGGAAATGCAGTACCTGTACAACGACGGCGAGAACTACAACTTCATGGATACCGAGACGTATGAGCAGGCCACCCTCACCGCCGCGGAGCTCGGACCGGCCACGAAGTTTCTAAAGGACAACATGAACGTCTTCGTCGTCTTCTACCAGGGCAAGGTCATCGGCATCGACCTGCCGAATACCGTCGAGCTTACCGTGGTCGAAACCACGCCCGGAATCAAGGGCGATACCGCCTCCGGCGGCTCTAAGCCCGCAACGCTGGAGACCGGGCTGGTGGTTAACGTCCCGTTCTTCATCGAGGTCGGCGATGTCCTGCAGATAGACACGCGAACCGGACAATACATCAAACGGGCGTAGCCCGTTTGATGTAGACGTTGGACGTTAGACTTTGGACGTTGGAGAATCACAGGGATTTGGCATAGGCAAATTCCTTTTATGATTGTTTCCAATATCTAACAGCTAATAGCGATGAGTAATACCACGTGCGTCACGCAGGTGGTATTACTCCCCTTTGAACGGGTAATAATATGACCGTCGAAGGGGGGCAAAAAATTTGTCTGATCTTAAAGCAAAAGTGGCATACCTGGAAGGTTTGGCGGCGGGGCTTAACTTGCCCGAGGACAGCAAAGAAGGAAAACTTCTCGACGGCATCGTTGAGGTCCTTGGCGAGTTCGCTGATGCGGTGGATAACCTCGAGGACGCACAGGACAGCCTCGAAGATTATCTGGAGAGTATCGACGAGGACCTTTACAACCTGGAAACCCAGTTTAACAGAACGGCTGACGAAGACGCAGGATATTACGAGGTGGAATGTCCCAAGTGCGAACACCTGGTCTGCGTGGACAGCGAAGTTTTCGAAGACGGCGATGTGGAATCGATTACGTGCCCCAACTGTGACGAGGCGATCATGCTTAACGGCGAAGCCTCGCATCACGAGCATATGAAAGCGGACTAGGATACATATCGACGCCCGGCGGCGCTCTTGATGAGCGCCGCTTTTTTATTGGTATAAGCTGGCAGGTCTGCTTCATATCTATCCTTAAAGGCGATGCTCCGGAGGAGTAATCCAGGGAGGTGTCTATGGGCGGCGACAGCAGGAAGGAAACGGCTGCGGAAGAAATCATGGCTTTCTTCCCCGACACGATCCGCAGGACCCTGTCCCGAATCCCTGGGGTTGCTTGGGAAAAGGTCGAGGAAATCAGGCTGCGGATCGGCCAGCCTTTGAACATCAGGCTCTGCCGGGGTGACGTGTTCGTCAGCGAAAACGGGGATCTGCTGCCGTCGGTTACGGGGTCTTACCGGGTAACGGCCGACGATGTGTACCGCACGACGCAATTGGTTACAAGGTCTTCCCTGTACTCTGTGGAGGACGAACTCCGGAACGGCTTTGTAACCGTCAGCGGGGGCCACCGGGTGGGCATAGCCGGCAAGGTGCTCCTGGATGACAAGAAGATACGGACGATCAAACACGTCTGGGCGCTGAATTTCCGCGTATCGCGCGAGGTGGCGGGCGTCGCTGACAGGGTTCTCCCCTATTTGGTGGAGCGGGACCGCGTAAAACACACGCTGATCGTTTCCCCCCCGCGTTGCGGCAAGACCACGCTCCTGAGGGATGTGGTCCGCCAGATTTCTTGCGGGATACCGGCTCTTGGTTTCAGGGGGGTGACGGTTGGGCTGGTGGACGAGCGTTCCGAAATCGCGGGCTGCTACAAGGGCGTTCCGCAACGGGATGTGGGTCCCCGCACCGATGTCCTGGACGCCTGTCCCAAGGCCGAGGGCATGATGCTTTTACTCAGGGCCTTTTCGCCCGAGGTCATCGCCACTGATGAGATCGGGAGAAGTGAAGACATTGCGGCTCTTGAGGAAGCCCTCAACACCGGGGTGACCATTATCGCCACGGTGCACGCCCGGACGATTGAGGAGCTGGAGCGGAGGCCGGCCCTCCGCTATATGACGGGCCTTCGTATAATAGAAAGATTCATCTTGCTGGGCAACGACAACGGGCCCGGTACGGTCAGGGAAATCATCGACGGCCGGACAATGAAGGCTTTAGGAGGCGTAACCGTTAATGCTGAAGCTTTTAGGGAGCCTGATGGTCATAGCGGCAACGGGCGTTTACGGGATCATGGTCGCCCAGCGTTATGCCAGGCGTCCCAGGGAACTGAGGGCCCTGGAGACCGCCCTGGCCGTGCTCGAGACCGAGATTTCCTACGGGGCGACTCCCCTGGCGGAGGCCTTTGACAGCGTCGCCCAGCGGACCGACCCGCTGGTGTCCGGCCTGTTCGGGTACGCGAGGGACGAGCTGGCGACGGGCACGGGGATCACGGCTACAGACGCCTGGCAAAAGGCGATCGACGCTTTTGTGCCCGATTCCGCGCTGCAAGGCGAGGATGTGGGAGTCCTCAGGGGATTAGGGCCTGTCCTGGGAGGATCGGGGTGCGAGGACCAGGTGCGGCATATCCGCCTCACGATGGAACATCTCAAGGCGACGCGCATCCGGGCGGAGGAGGAAGCTTTAAAGAACGTCAGGCTATGGCAGTACCTGGGGTTCCTGGGCGGTATAGCAATCGTTCTGGTCATTCTCTGAGAGGGGGAAGAGCGTGGACGCAAACATCGGCATCATTTTGAAAATCGTAGGCATCGGCATTGTGGTCGCGATCGCCCACAACGTTTTGAAAGAGGCGGGGAAGGAGTCCTTTGCCCCCTGGGTTACCCTTTTCGGTCTGGCGGCGGCGCTCTTCTTTGTGGTACGTATCCTCGCCGACCTTTTCAACCAGGTGCAATCGGTCTTCCGCCTGTTCTAATTGGGAAGTGTGAAGTGGGATGTGTGAGGTCGGTACTTAAAGGAATTTGTGAGTGCGAATTCTCTCTTGACATTTTCGCTTCTGACTTTATAACCCGCCTGTCAATACGAGGTGATTCGGGTTGGAAATCGTGCAGATTTTTGGGTTTGCTTTGGTAACGCTGGTTTTCGCCGTTACGCTGCGCCAACAAAAACCGGAAATGGCCTTGATCGTCAGCCTTGTCGCCGGGGCGGTCATTTTCCTGCTGATGCTCCGGAAAATCGGCGCCGTCGTTAACGTCTTCAACGACCTGGCGGCACGGGCTAACGTAAACCTGGTCTATCTAGGGGTGGTGCTGAAAATCGTGGGAATTGCCTACATTGCCGATTTCGGGGCGCAGATTTGCCGCGACGCGGGTGAGGGGGCCTTGGGCGCAAAGATCGAGTTCGCCGCCAAGATTTTGATCCTCGTCCTCGCGGTGCCGGTTGTCCTGGCGGTGCTCGACACCCTGATGCGGATCATCGAGTAGATAAATCCCGAAATGTTTGGGGCGTTACGGATGATTAAAAAGGCAATGATTTTTCTCTGGCTTTTGCTTCTCGTTACCCCCTCGGTGTGCCGGGCCGAAGGCCGGACTGAGGACGGCCCGCTTCTTCCCACCCCCGAAGAGGTGATCGGTGAGGTCGACCTGGACAAGGTCAACACTGTTACGCGAGCCCTGGACAGGGAAGTGCGCGAGGCTTTACCGGATTTGGAATTCAGCCAGCTTGTGCGCTCGTTGATCAAGGGCGACCTGGGGACCTCCCCGGCTGAACTTGCCGGCGTGCTGTACAGGTACCTTTTCAAGGAGCTGGTGGGCAACGCCGTGCTGCTCGGCAAGCTGGTGATCCTGGCCGTCATCTGCGCCGTGCTCAATAACGTCAGCAGCGCCTTTGAAAAAGCAACGGCCAGCAAGGTCGCCCAGTCGGCTGTCTACCTTGTATTGATCACCCTGGCCATAAGTTCTTTTGTCGTGGCGCTGGATGCCGGGCGCGAAGCGGTAAACGGCATGGTCAACTTCATGCACGCCATCCTGCCCGTAATGGTCGTGCTGCTCTGCGCCCTTGGAAGTTTCGCCACGGCGGCCTTGTTCCATCCGGCCGTATTGATGGTGGTCAACTTCGCCGGGACAATCATCGCGACCGTGGTTTTCCCGCTCCTCTTTTTTTCGGCCGTCCTGGGTATGGCCAGCCACCTGGCGGAGGGTTTCTCACTGTCCCGGCTGGCCGATTTTCTGAAGTGGGTCGGGCTGGGCATCATGGGCCTCTTGACCAGCATCTTTCTGGGCATCCTCTCGATCCACGGCGTCGCCGGAGCCGTCACCGAGGGCCTGGCCTACCGGACGGCCAAACTGGCGACGAGCACCTTCATCCCGGTGGTCGGGAAGGTTTTCGCGGATACGATGGACGCCATAAGCGGGTCGTCGCTGCTGGTTAAAAACGGGGTAGGCATGGCGGGCCTGCTGGTTGTTTTCCTGATCGCCATCTTTCCGTTGCTGAAGATTTTAGGCCTGGTCGTCATCTACAAGCTGGCCGCCGCCCTTGTACAGCCCCTGGGAGAGAACAGGCTGGCCGACCTTATGAACACGCTGGGCAACAACATGGTCGCCGTATTCGCGGTAGTGGCCACCTGCGGCATTCTCTTTTTCTTCGCCCTGGCGATCGTCACCGGCATCGGAAGCATCAACGTCATGCTGCGGTGAGAAAACGATAGGATAGCAAGAGGGGGTGCTTGCTTGGAAGCCGTCAAGGTGCTGGTAAGGGAACTCGTCGTCCTCGCCGTTTTGGCGCTTTTCCTCGAATTGTTGCTCCCGCCGGGGGATATGCGGCGGTACGTAAAGATGGTCTTCGGGCTCCTGGTCATCGTTGCCGTCGTGCAGGCCCTGGCCCGGCCCTGGCAGAGCCTGGCCCAGGATTTTGCAGCTCTTTCCATCGAGGAAACAAAGGCGGTGGCGGGCACGTCTTTTGACCAGGGCCAGCGCATGTGGGAGAAGAGCAAGGAGCAGGCGCTGATCAACTACGAGGATGGCTTGTGCCGCCAGATCAAAGCACTGGCCGGCATGCACCCGGACGTGGAGGTTCTCAACGTGGAAGTCCGGCTGGACAGTGAGGAGAGCAGCACGCCGGTCAGGATTGAGGAGATCGTCCTGGTGGTTTCGCGGCCTCCCCCAGACGTGCTGGAGGTTAAAATCGGCAAAGGAGCGGGGAAAGAAGAGCAAACGGATTGGGCTGAACAGCTCCGAACCACGATTGCCGATTTCTATAGCTTGAACCTTGAACAGGTGACCGTAATCAAAGATTAAAGCTTCGCCCTTGTCCGCCGGAAGTTTTGAAACCATCAGGAGGTGTTGAACATGGGGGATTTTCGAAAAATCGTTGCGCGTTACCTTGGACAAGGAAAACGCCTCCAGCAAAACTTAAAGCTGATCGCCCTGGCCGTGATCGGCCTGAGTCTGTTGTTGGTTAATATCCCCGGCGCGAGTGCGCCCACGGGGGCCGTGGTCGTGAACGAGGATAAGGATGCCAAAACCCACTCGTCGCCGCAAATCAGCAAGACGCAAAGCGAAGAGGAGCAGCTGGAGACCAGGCTGGAAGCGATGCTCTCACAGATTTCGGGGGCCGGAGAGGTCGAGGTCAGCATAAAGCTTGACGGCTCCAGCAGATCCCATTTCGCGGTGAACGCGAGCGTCGATAAGCGGGTGACCGAGGAAACCGACAAGAACGGCGGGCACAGGACCACCACCGAGAACAACGAGTCCAACCAGCTCGTCGTCGTGCAGGCCGCAGCGGGAGTGCAGGACCCTGTTGTGGAGCGGGAACTTGCTCCCCGCGTCGTGGGCGTCCTTGTCGTCGCCGAGGGCGCCCGCAACCCGAAGACGAAAAGCGAACTCTTCGAGGCGACGGTAACGGCTCTGGGGGTGGAGCCCCACAAGATCATGATCCTGCCCAAGAAATTCTAGGCATGAATGGAGGTGTCGAGGCATGCGCCTTTTCATGGTGCGTAAAGGACTGTTGAGCGTGATCATTGCAGGCCTGGCGCTCGTCCTCTGCTTGGTGTTCTGGAGTCTCGGGACCGCCGAGAGCGACGCTCCCGCCGTCCCCGTGACGGTGCCGGTTACGGTCGACGACCGGGACACCCTGCCGGCTGAGAACGACTTCTTCGTGGAGTACCGGATGGAACGGGAGCGCTCCCGCAGCCGCCAGGTGGAGCTTCTCAAGGATATCACCGGGGATCCGAACGCGGGGCAGGAAGCCCGTGAAAAGGCTCAGGCCCGCCTGCTGGAGATCAGCCAGGACATTGAACGGGAAGTAAGTATTGAGAATATCCTGCGCGCGCGCGGCTTCAGCGACGCCATTGTCTTCTTCCAGGGGAAGATGGTTACGGTCGTGTTGCCCTGCAGGCTGACGGAGGAGCAAACGGCGAGCGTCATCAATATCGTGTCCAGGGGGGCATCGGTGGCCAGCGAAAACGTGATGGTCATTGCGGGTGTGGAGTAAGTGTAGTAAGTGTATTGTATACTTCTCGGTGCTTGGTTCCCAAAGCCTTAGGCGGCCGCTATAATAAAGCATGTACCAGAGAATCCGTGTTGGGTTGTTCCATTGACAGCCCAACATTTATTTTGGGAGGGGAAAAGATTGCCTCGAGTGACTGACACCACGCTCCGGGACGCCCACCAGAGTCTATGGGCCACAAGGATGAAAACAGAGGATATGTTGCCCATCGTGGAGAAACTGGATAAAGTGGGTTATTATTCCCTCGAGGTGTGGGGCGGCGCAACGTTCGACGTCTGCATGCGTTACCTGAACGAGGACCCCTGGGAGCGCCTCCGCCTTTTGAAGGAGCGTGTTAAGAACACACCCCTGCAGATGCTGCTGCGCGGGCAATCGCTGGTGGGCTACGCCCACTACCCGGACGACGTCGTGGAAGCCTTCGTGGAGCGGTCTGTAGCCAATGGTATCGACATCATCCGCATTTTCGACGCCTTGAACGATATCCGGAATATGACTGCGGCAATGCAGGCAGCCAAGCGGGCGGGAGCGCACGTCCAGGCTACCGTGGTCTATACTTTAAGCCCGGTGCACACCACGGAGCATTATATCGAAAGGGCCGAACAACTGGCTGAGTTGGGTGCTGACTCCCTGTGCATCAAGGACATGGCCGGTTTGCTTGCCCCTTACAAGGCTGAAGAGCTGGTGGGGCGCCTCAAGGAGAGGATCGGGCTGCCCATCCACCTTCACTGCCACTATATCGGCGGCATGGCTGTCGGCGCTTACCTCAAGGCCGCCGAAGCAGGCGTTGACGTTATCGACACCGCCAGCGTCCCGATGGCCTTCGGCGCATCGCAGCCGCCTGTGGAGACGGTGGTCCGGGCACTGAAGGGGACGCCTTACGACACCGGCCTGAGCATCCGCCTCCTGTTTGAGATCGCCGAGTACTTTGAGGAACTGCGCCGCCGCCGCGGGTTTGAACGCGGGGTTACGCGGATTCACGACATGCGGGTGTTTGACCACCAGGTGCCCGGCGGAATGATCTCAAACCTTGTGTCACAGTTGAGCGAGCAGAAGGCGCTGAACCGGCTTGAGGAAGTTCTCGCCGAGATTCCCAGCGTCCGCGCCGAACTGGGTTACCCGCCGCTGGTCACGCCGACCAGCCAGATCGTCGGTACGCAGGCCGTGCTTAACGTCCTGTCCGGGGAGAGGTATAAGCTCGTTCCGGCTCAGGTCAAGGACTATGTGGCAGGGCTCTATGGCAGTCCGCCGGCTCCCATTGACAAGGAACTGGCCAAAAAGATCCTGGGGGACCGGCAACCTATAACCGTGCGTCCGGCAGACTTGCTTGAGCCGAGATTGGAAAAAATGAGGGAAGAAATCAGGGATTTAGCCATGTCGGAGGAGGACGTGCTTTCATACGCCCTTTTCCCCCAGGTAGCCAAGAAGTTTTTTGAAGAGCGTTCGGGGAACGGATCCGCCCCGGTTGCGCCGGCCCCGGTGGCTGGTTCCAAGACGAGCTCGCAGGCCGGGGGCAAGGAGGAAAGAAAAGTGAATCTTGAAGAAATTCGCGAACTGATCAGGCTTCTGGACGAGACCGACATCACGGAGTTTTCCCTGGAAAGCCAGGGAGTGCGCGTCGCCATCAAGAAGGGGAAACTTATCGAGCAGCCGTCTGCGGGCACCGCGTTAACGGTCCAGGCGCCCGCGGCTGCTGCGGAACCGGCTGCCCGCCCGGCGGCGATTGAGGAACCCGCCGTGGAGACGGTGACCGTCGTGGCGCCCATGGTCGGCACCTTTTACCGCACTCCCGCGCCCGACGCACCGCCCTTTGTCGAGAAAGGCGATGTGGTCAGTGAAGGACAGGTCCTCTGCATTATCGAAGCCATGAAGCTGATGAACGAGATCGAAGCAGACACCGCCGGCGAAATTATCGATATCCTGGCCGAAAACGGCCAGCCGGTGGAGTACGGCCAGCCGCTGTTTGTAATCGCCAAGAAGTAAGACAGGAGTAAAAGATGTTTGAGAAAGTGTTGGTTGCCAACCGGGGAGAGATCGCGTTGCGCATTATTCGCGCCTGCCGCGAGTTAGGGATTCGCAGTGTCGTTGTCTATTCGGAGGCCGACCGCAACAGCCTTCCCGTCAGGATGGCGGACGAGGCCTTTTGCATCGGACCCCCGCAGGCGGCGCAGAGCTACTTGAACGTGACGAACATCCTCAGCGCGGCCGAGGTGGTCGGCGCGGACGCCGTTCATCCGGGATACGGTTTTCTCGCCGAAAACGCCCGGTTCGCCGAGATGTGCCAGAGCTGCGGCCTCAAGTTTATCGGTCCCTCCGTTCAGAGCATCGAAAAGATGGGGGATAAGGCGACGGCGCGAGCGGTTGTGGCGGCTGCGGGTGTTCCCATCGTGCCGGGCTCAGACGGGACCGTGGCCTCGCCGCAGGATGCCCTGTCCATTGCCGAGGTCATCGGCTACCCTTTGCTGATCAAGGCTTCCGCCGGCGGCGGGGGGACGGGGATGCGCGTCGCCCAGGGCAAGGATGACCTGCTGCGGGCTTTTTCCACCGCGCAGTCCGAAGCCCAGGCGGCTTTCGCCAACGGCGACATGTACCTGGAGAAGTACATCGAGGAACCCCGGCACATCGAAATTCAGGTTCTGGGAGATAAATACGGTAAACTGGTCTACTTGGGGGAACGCGACTGCTCCATTCAGCGGCGCAACCAGAAGCTCTTGGAGGAGGCGCCGTCCCCCGCACTGGATGAATCCCTCCGCCGCAAGATCGGCGAGGCCGCGGTACGGGCGGCCCAAGCCGTCGGCTACGAAAGCGCCGGCACCGTCGAGTTCCTGCTGGACCGTAACAACAACTTCTATTTTATCGAGATGAATACACGGGTTCAGGTCGAACACCCCGTCACCGAGATGGTCACCGGCATCGACATCGTCAAAAAGCAGATCCGGATCGCGGCCGGCGAAAGGCTCGACCTCGAACAGGAGGATATCGCCGTTCGCGGTGCTGCGATCGAGTGCCGCATTAACGCCGAGGACCCCTGGAACGGTTTCGTTCCCTCGCCGGGCACCGTCACCAGATTCATCCCTCCCGGCGGGCCGGGCGTTCGCTTGGACAGCGCCGTCTATGAAGGGTACATGATACCTCCGTACTACGATTCGCTGATCGCCAAGCTGATCGTGTGGGGAAACGACAGGGACGAGGCCATCGCCCGGATGCAAAGGGCCCTGAGCGAGTTTATCATTGAAGGCGTTAAAACGACGATACCGCTGCACCAGCGGATTCTCAAAAACGCCTTCTTCCGGCGCGGGGAAGTTTATACCAACTTTGTCCAGCGCCGGATTCTCGCCGGCAGCTAGAGTTCGTTACCGTTTTTCAACGGCCTTCCGGGATGTTGAACAATTGCTCTTATTGATGTAATACGGTATAATCATACTAAAAAATGCTTGTCTAGAAAAATTTGGAGGTGAAAGCCCGTGGAAAACAACAATACTCCGGCATCGGAAGTCCAGGGCGAGCTTGGCGCCGTAAGAATAGCCAATGAAGTCGTCGCCGTCATCGCCGGCCTCGCGGCCACCGAAATCCCCGGAATCGCCGGGATGAGCGGCGGCGGAGTGGGCGGCGGCATCGCCGAGATGCTTGGCCGGAAGAACCTGGCCAAGGGTGTCAAGGTTGAGGTCGGCGAAAAGGAAGCCGCCGTTGACCTGTTCATCATCGTGGAGTACGGCGTGCCCATTCCGGATGTGGCCTTCCAGGCCCAGAGCAGGGTTAAGCGGGCCATTGAATCTATGACCGGCCTCAAGGTCGTCGAAGTAAACGTCCACGTGCAGGGCGTTGTTTTTGCCCGCGATGAGGAGCATCCGGCCAAGGAAGAAACGCCTCCCGCTCAGACACGGGTCCGGTAGTTGGTAGTCAGTAGTCGGTAGTCGGCATCAGCGTTTGGCATTCGGATCGACTGACTCCCAATGCTCAATACCCAGTGCGATCTTGAGTGCTGAGTTGCCATTTGCGGTGGGTCGTCGCAGTGTGTTGGGAGGTTAGGCCATGGGAGCTTTTGACCGGGGCTTGGTGGCTGTTTACAGCCTGTTTGTTTCCATAGCGGCGATAATTGCCGGCGCGGTGTATTACGGCCTGCTGCCGGCCGGGCGGCTCAATATCCTGCAACCGGAAAACAAGGCTGCGGCGGCCGCCGTATTGCTCGTTTTGCTGTTGATCGGCTTCAGGCTCGTCTGGGCCAGCCTCAGCGGGCCGAAGCGGAAGAAGAAGGAGCGGCACGTCGTGGTCGAGGACAACTCCCTTGGCAAGGTGCGCATCGCCTTGTCGGCCGTAGAGAGCCTCACGACGAAAATGGTCAGCCAGGTCCCCGGGATACGAGAAGTGAAGGCGGCGGTCGACGGCGATGCCCAGGGCGTCACCATCAACATCAATGCCACGGTTACTCCCGACATCAATATACCCGAAGTCTCCAAGGACGTTCAGCGGCTGGTCCAGGACAAAGTCAAGGAAGTTACGGGGATCGCCGTTTCCAACGTCCTTGTCAACGTTGAGAATATCTCTGCCAACAAGCCCCGCGTGGAATAGGAGTGCATGCGCTTGAGCCCTAGGTTAAGTGAAATACTCGAGAAGCACTGGGGTAAACTGTTGGGTGTGGTACTTGCGCTTGTTTTCAGCTTGTTCACCATTACTTACGGCCTGCTTAAGGCGCTGTTCGTTTCGCTGTGCGTGGCCGTAGGCTATTATATCGGCAAGCGCATCGACGAGCAGACCGATTGGAGAAAACTCTGGGATCACATATTTGGGGATAATAAATGAAACTGACCAGGAGACGTGCCAGAGAAGTAGCCCTCCAGGCGCTTTTTCAGATTGATGTGGGCGGGGCTGAAGAAGCCGAAGCGGTTGAACAGACGATACAGTTGCTGGAGCTTCAGGATGCGGACTGTTCGTTCGTCAAGGAGATTGTCGGCGGCGTGCGCGGTCATCTGGCGCGGCTGGACGGGGTCATCGTCCGGCAAAGCAAGGACTGGCGCTTGGAACGGATCGCCAACGTCGACCGCAACATTTTGCGCATGGCCCTGTACGAAATCCTTTACCGCGACGATGTTCCGGACAATGTCGCCGTAAATGAGGCCATCGAACTGGCCAAGACTTTCGGAAGCGAGGAATCGGGCCGGTTTGTCAACGGCATTCTGGGAAAGGTTATCGAGAAGCCGGAACTGTTTAGGCCTGACGAAGGCTGCCCTAGCTGAGCAGCCTTTAATTTTTGCTTGGGTGCAAAACAGCGGCCGAAATGCAGGATTTGCCAAGCCCAATAACTAACTCCTTAATAACTGCCTGTTCTTCCGAGAGAGGAAAGACGAGTGCGCATCATCAGTGTCAGTGAGTTAACCGCCTACTTGCGTACCCGCATCGAAGAAGATCCTTTTCTGGCGAACGTTTGGGTCCGCGGGGAAGTATCGAACTGCCATTACCACCCCTCCGGTCACCTTTATTTCAGCCTCCGGGACAAGTACACCACCCTGGGCGTGGTTATGTTCCGCTCGCGTGTGCGGCAGTGCCGGTTTCGTGTTAACAACGGCATGGCTGTCGTGGTTCGGGGGGCGGTGGGCTTTTATGACCGCGACAACCGCTGCCAGCTTTACGCCGAGGAGCTTGAACCGGAAGGGCTTGGCGCCCTGCACGCCGCTCTCGAGCAGCTTAAGGAGCGTTTGGCGGCCCAAGGGCTGTTTGACGAGGCGCGCAAGAAGCCGATCCCGCGGTTCCCGTCCCGTATCGGGCTGGTCACCTCGCCGGTCGGGGCAGCTTACAAGGATGTGCTTACCGTTGCCGCCAAACGCTGGCCTCAGGCGGAGATCGTCGTCGCTCCCGTCAGTGTTCAGGGGGACACCGCGCCGCGGGAGATCGCCGGGGCGATCGCGGCCCTGAACCGGGCCGGTAATGTTGACGTGATCATTGTCGGGCGGGGCGGAGGCTCGATTGAAGAACTCTGGGCCTTCAATACCGAGACGGTGGCCCGCGCCGTCGCCGCCTCCGCGATTCCCGTCGTATCGGCGGTCGGCCACGAAAAAGACGTTACAATCGCCGACCTGGTGGCAGACAGGAGAGCGGCCACGCCTTCGGCGGCCGCCGAGTTGGTCTGCCCGGACCAGGCCGAGGTCCGGTACGCGATGGAGATGACCGGGCGCAGGCTCCAGCGCAGCCTGACGGTCTACATGGACGGCCTGAAACGCGCCCTGCGACGCTGTACCGAAAGCAGGGCCATGGCCCGTCCGCTGGAAACAATCATCGCCCTACCCGGCCGGAGGCTTGAGGTTCTCGAACTGCGGCAGAGCGGGGCGATGGGCGCCATAACCAGGCACTGGGAGCGCAACCTTGCGGAACTGGCCGGGCGGCTGGAATCTTTGAGCCCGCTGGCCACGCTGGCCCGCGGCTATAGCATCTGCTACCGCGAAGAGGAGCGGGGCGAGCGGCTGCTGCGGGACGCGGGTCAGGTCAGGAGCGGGGAAAGAATAAAGGTGAGGCTGCATCGGGGAAGGCTGCGCTGCCGGGTTGAGGAAGCAGAGAATTAAATTTGCAATTCCCGAACGGCCCGGCACTCAGATCGAACAGCTATTTACATTCAGAGGTACTGTTAATCTTCGGGACGCTAGAAGGTTTGATTTGCCTGCAACTTGACTCCCATAGTTGAGTGCCGGGGAGTCCGACGACGGACGACTGACGACTGAATTGAGGAGGACACAGATTGGCGGTTTTACTGGACGGGAAGAAGATCGCCGCGGCGATCAAAGAGGAAATCAAGGAACAGGTTGTCAGGTGGCGGGAGCGGGGCGTCCAGCCGTCCCTTGTCGCCGTGCTTGCCGGGGATGACCCGGGGGCCGTGGTTTACGCGCAGGCCAAGGGAAGGGTCTGCGAAACCCTGGGCATCGACTACAGGGTGCTCCAGTTGGCGGCGGGCGCCGGCGAAGGCGAACTGCTGGGCGCATTGTCCGGGTTGAACGAGGACCCCGCCGTTCACGGAATTGTGCTTGAGCTGCCCCTTCCGGCCCACATCGACAAGCGTAAGGCGATGGAGGCCGTCAGCCCACTAAAGGACGTGGACGGGATGCACCCCCTCAACCGGGGGTACCTGATGGCCGGGCGCCGGGGGTTTTATCCGGCTACTCCGCAGAGTTGCATCGAAATCCTGCTCCGGTCGGGGATCGAGATCGCCGGCCGGCACGTGGTCGTCATCGGCCGCGGCGAAACGGTGGGCAAGCCGCTGATCTTCATGCTTTTGCAAAACAACGCCACCGTGACCGTTTGCCATACCAAGACCCGGGACCTGGCCAGGCACGCTCTGGCAGCCGATATCATCATCGCCGCCGCCGGGAGGGCACGGCTCGTCACGGGCTCGATGATCGGCGAGGGCGCGGTGGTGGTCGATGCCGGGGTAAACCCTTGTCCCGGCGGGATTTGCGGGGACGTGGCTTTTGATGAGGTGGTACCCAAGGCAGGGGCGATCACCCCTGTTCCCGGCGGGGTCGGAAGCCTCACCACGGCGATCCTGCTCAGGAACCTCCTGCAGGCCGTCGAACTCCAAAACGGGGGTCTTAAGTAGCATGACGATGGCGAACTGGACGTTGAAGGAATATCTTGACCGGGCCGCTTCGGGCGAGGCCACGCCGGGAGGCGGAAGCGTCGCGGCTATAGCCGGGGCTATGGCGGCCAGCATGGTGACGATGGTGACCAACCTGACCATCGGCAAGAAGGGTTACCTGGAGGTTGAAGCCGAATGCCGGGCCATCCGGGAACGGTCCCGGCTCCTGGGGGCCGAGCTCCAGGAACTGGCCGAGGCCGATATGCGTGCTTTTGAGAGCTTGATGGCGGCTTACCGTCTGCCTCGAAGCACGGAGACCGAGACCTCCGCCCGCCTGGAGCGCATCCAGGATGCGCTCAAAGAGGCCATCGAGGTACCTTTCCGCATCGCCCGGGCCTGTGAGCAGGTAATGGTGCTGGCCAGGCGGCTGGTCGAGATCGGCAACAGGAACGCTGTGAGCGACGCCGGTGTGGCCTGCTTTCTCGGTGAAGGGGCGGCGCAGAGCGCTCTTTTAAACGTCGATATCAACCTTAAGGCCTTCACGGACCAGGACCTAGCCAGGCGCGCGGCGGGCGAAAGAAAGGCCATCGGCGAGCGGGTGGCGTCCTTGCGGGCCGAGACCTCGGCGCTTTTAGTCATGAGTTGATCGTTTGGTTGTTTGCGGGGAGGCGTGTATGGGAAACCTGAGTTTTGAAGAGGCGATCATGCGCCTGGAAGAAATCGTGCACCGGCTGGAGGACGGCCGGCTTCCGCTGGAGGAAGCACTGGACCTCTATGCCGAAGGAGTGACCCTCGCCCGGCATTGCCGTTCCATTCTGGACAGCGCCGAGCAGAGGGTGAGGTTCCTGTCCGGTTCCGCGATAGAAACGGGCGATGAAGAGCAATGAACTTTCTCGACCGGCTGGCGGAGAAAAGATATTTGGTTGATGCCGCGCTGGACCGGTATCTGCCTGGGGCTGACGTCCACCCCGCCGTCATTCACGAAGCGATGCGTTACAGCGTTTTCGCCGGCGGCAAACGACTGCGCCCGGCGATGACCCTCGCCGCCTGCGAGGCTGTCGGCGGGGATCCGGGCAAGGCCATGGCGGCGGCATGCGCCTTTGAGCTCATTCACACCTATTCGCTTGTGCACGACGACCTCCCGGCTATGGACGACGACGACCTGCGCAGGGGGCGCCCGACAAGTCACAAGGTTTACGGGGAGGCGCTGGCCATCCTGGTCGGCGACGCGCTGCTCACGCTGGGATTCGGGCTCCTGGGCCGAAGCGTACGGGAACACGGCTGCCGGGATGGAAACGCCCTAGGCTTGGTAGAGGACGTGGCGGAGGCCTGCAGCACCATGGGCCTGATCGGCGGGCAGGTCATGGACATCCAGTCAACGGACCGGCAGGCAGATCCCGCGGAACTCGAGTACATCCACCGGACCAAGACCGGCGCCCTGTTTCGCGCGGCCGTACGTGCGGGCTGCATCCTGGGAGGGGGAAGCGGACAACAGCTCAAACAGCTTACCGCTTTCGCCGAGCACTTCGGCCTGGTCTTTCAGATCACCGACGACATCCTCGACGTTGTCGGCGACGAAAAGGTTATTGGCAAGCCGGTGGGCAGCGACACCAGGAACCGCAAGCTTACCTACGTGTCACTGTTCGGGCTGGATGAGGCGCGCGCGAGGGCCCGCCGGGAGGCCGAACTGGCCCTGTCCGCCCTGCAGGGGTTTGATACGAAGGCCGATTTTCTCCGTCAAGCGGTACAATTCGTTTTAACGCGTGAGTTTTAGGGGTGCGGCATCTTCCTCTTTCACCGGCTCGTGACGGACCGGGGTAATGCGCGGCCGGCTGAAGTTTGAAAGGCCTTTACGGTTATGCTATGATAATAAGGCAACTAATCTTTGAAAATCGAAAACAGGTAAGTGATGCAGTATCCTAGTCAGCGGCTCTTTCTTCAAGGGCGGGCCTAAAAATCCGCTGAGGGCACATCGATGAAGTTCCTGGTGCTGGCATCCGACGCCCAGTCGGGGGTTGGTACTGGGAGTTAAGGTTGCGGGGCGACCTGCAATGGCATGCGGGCGTTGACCCTGCTTCCGCGGAGACCCAAGTTCGTGGGGATTTTGAACTATGGCTTGGGGTAAAAACCTGTACGTGGTGAAGAAGCTGCGTGCAGCGTAGCCTGCCTTGAGTGGTAATGGTGGATACCGTTAAGGGTTTCCCGATCGGGTGGCGCCGCTCGTTCGGGGGGCCGGTCGAAACCATTGCTGCAAAAGAGGCTAGGGGAGAGAGTCAACTGTTAAGGAAAACTTCTAGGCTGTCTGGATGTCCAGGGCAGGCCGGAGATTGCAGTGTAGACTGAGTGGCAATCCAGTCCCGGTACCGGTAACGGTCTGGAAACGCCCTTAAAGGGAAACCGCCGGAGCGGCGACGCACGGTGGGCGTTTGGGAAAACCTACTGGACCTAAGCTACAATATTTCTTCGGTTTGCTGTCACTTACCTGTTTTTGTTATTTTAACCCCATTACGGGGTGAGGTGCGCCTGTTTGACCAATGGCTATTCTCGTTCGTTTCTTCGATATGTGATCATCGTCGCGGTAGGGACGTTTACCTCGACGGTATTCTTCAGTTTCCTTACCGAGGTTGCCACGCGAAGACTGGCCAACATCATCGTGGCCGCACTCCTTCTCATCCTGATCATTTCCGTAGGCGTCTTCTTCGACATCCTGGGTACTGCCGTAACCGCAGCCCGCGAAGCGCCGTTCCACGCCAAGGCCGCCAAAAAGGTTTTTGGGGCGCAGCAGGGCGTATTTTTGATCCGCAACGCCGACAAGGTCGCCAACTTCTCAAATGACATCGTGGGTGATATTGCCGGCACGCTGTCCGGCGCCCTGGGCATTTCTCTGATTGTGCAACTTGCGACGATGCAGCAGGGATTTAATATAGTTTTGGCTAATGTGTTAATTACGGCCGGCATCGCCTCGCTAACCGTTTCGGGCAAGCTTTTGGGCAAAAGGCTGGCCATCAACAGGGCTAACGAAGTGGTGTTTCTGGTCGCCCGGGTCCTGGCCAGTATGGAGAGGATCCGGCGCCCGTTAAACCCGTCAAACCCGTCGGGGCATAATAAAGTAAAAAACCGGTCAAAGGTGTGGCGTCGTTGAAACGCATCCTCGATCGCATTAATGAACCGAAAGACCTGCGCTCGCTTTCCGTCGATGAACTGCAGCGCCTCGCGGCCGAAGCGCGTGAACTGATCGTCAATACCGTATCCCAGACCGGGGGGCACCTGGCGCCCAATCTGGGTGTGGTTGAACTCACCATCGCTCTCCATCGTGTCTTTGAGGCCCCGCGCGATAAGATCATCTGGGACGTGGGGCACCAGTGTTACGTTCACAAGATCCTCACCGGCCGGCGCGAGGCTTTTCCGACGCTCCGGAAGTATGGGGGCTTGAGCGGCTTTCCCAGCCGTTTCGAAAGTGAGTACGACGTCTTTGGGACCGGTCACAGTTCCACCTCGATCTCCGCTGCTTTGGGCATGGCCCTGGGGCGCGACTACCGCGCCGATGACGACAGCTCGGTCGTGGCCGTGATCGGCGACGGCGCGCTAACGGCCGGAATGGCCTTTGAGGCCCTCAACCACGCCGGGCATATGCAGAGACGGCTGGTTGTCGTTCTGAACGACAACGAGATGTCGATCGCCAAGAACGTCGGGGCCCTGTCGGGGTATCTGACCCGCCTGCGGACAGACCCTATGTATACGCGCGGCAAGGAAGAACTGGAGGAACTCCTGCAGCGCATCCCCGCCATCGGACCGCGGCTGCTGAAGTGGACGCTGCGGGTTAAGGACAGCCTCAAGTATCTTGTCGTTCCGGGCATGATCTTCGAGGAACTGGGCTTCACCTATCTTGGCCCCGTCGACGGCCACAACATCCCGCAACTCCTGAATATCTTGAAAAAGGCCAAGGCAGCCGAAGGGCCGGTTATCGTCCACGTCCTCACCACGAAGGGCAAGGGCTACAAGCCTGCCGAGACCAATCCCGACAAGTTCCACGGCGTCGGGGCGTTCGACGTGGAGACGGGGAAGGTCAAGAAGAGCGGCAGGGTTACCTATACCGAAGTCTTCGGCCGCACCCTCCTGACTCTGGCCCAGGAAGACGAAAGAATAGTGGCCATCACTGCGGCAATGACCAGCGGCACCGGCCTGGCCGAGTTTGCCAAAACCTTCCCGGACCGTTTTTTCGACGTCGGGATCGCCGAGCAGCACGCCGTTACGCTGGCGGCGGGCATGGCTGCCGAGGGCTTGCGCCCGGTGGTAGCGATCTATTCCACGTTTATGCAGCGCGCTTTCGATCAGGTCGTTCACGACGTCTGCCTGCAGCGCCTGCCCGTGGTCATGGCTCTCGACCGGGGCGGTATCGTCGGCGATGACGGTCCGACCCACCAGGGCATCTTCGATCTTTCCTATCTAAGGCTTATCCCCAACCTTACCGTGATGGCTCCGCGGGACGAAAACGAGCTGCAGCACATGTTGAAAGCGGCTGTCGACTACAGTGTGCCCGTAGCCGTGCGCTATCCCCGCGGGACCGGAACCGGGTGCCCGCTTGACCAGGACTTCAGAGAAATCCCGCTTGGACGAGCCGAGGTGCTGCGGGAAGGCCGGGACGCTACCATCCTCGCTGTCGGCAACACCGTCGAGCCCAGCCTCGAAGCGGCCGAAATGCTTGCGGCTGCGGGTATTAAGGCGGCGGTCATCAATGCCCGCTTCGTCAAGCCTTTGGACGAGGAGTGCATCCTCACCTACGCCAGACGCAGCAAGCAGCTCTTCGTTGTTGAAGAAAATGTCGTCAGCGGCGGTTTTGGCGCGGCCGTCCTGGAGCTCCTGGCCGCGAAAAGGCAGTACGACGTACATCCGCATTTGATTGCCCTGCCCGATGCCTTTCTCGAACATGGGTCCCCGTCGATCCTGCGCGAGAAATACGGTTTGAACGCCAAAGAGATCGCGGAGAAAGTGCGCGTGGAACTGCAGCGGTCCAGGCTCCGACTGGCGCCGACGAAGATATAGGTGATGGTCAGGAAACGGCTTGACATCCTTTTGGTTGAACGAGGATTTTTTCCCTCGCGCATGATGGCCCGGTCGGCGGTAATGGCCGGGCACGTGTTTGTTTCCGGGCAGCGGGTGGACAAGGCGGGAACCTTGATCGATCCGGAAGCCGGGATCGAGGTGCGGGGCGGGCAACTGCCTTACGTCAGCAGGGGCGGGCTGAAGCTGGAAAAAGCCCTGCGCGCCTTCGACGTCGATTTGACCGATCGCACCGTCCTTGACGTGGGGGCTTCGACCGGGGGTTTTACCGACTGCGCTCTGCAATTCGGAGCCCGGCGCGTCTATGCCGTGGACGTGGGTTACGGGCAGCTGGCCTGGAAACTGCGCCAGGATCCCCGTGTCGTGGTTTACGAACGGACCAACATCAGGCACCTGGAACAGGAAAAGCTCGATCCCGGGGCGAAACCGGATTTCGCAACGGTGGACGTCTCTTTTATTTCGCTGTCTAAAATCCTGCCCCAAATCGACAGGCTCACCGCCGACGACGCCGACGCTGTTCTGCTGATTAAGCCGCAGTTTGAAGCAGGTCCCGACAGGGTCGGCAAAAAAGGGGTCGTCCGTGACCCGGCCGTGCATGCCGAGGTGATAAGATCCGTTATCGATGCCGTTCACGCCTTGGGGTGGACGGTTAAGGGGCTGACCTGGTCCCCGGTGCGCGGGCCCGAGGGCAACATCGAGTACCTGCTCTATGCTGGGAAGAAGGGCGGTCGCCGGTGGGACGGCGAAGTCGCCGATGTCGTGGAAGAGGCTCACCGGGAACTGAAAGACAAAGGTGGTACGTAATTGAGGAAGGTAGGTCTGATCGCGAACCGGCATCTGGACGTCGAGCGCGTGGAGCGGATCGTCGACGAGATCCGGGAACGGCTTGGCGCCTGGGGAGCCGGCCTGTGGATTTACGACAGCGGCATACCTCTGGTTAAACACCGCGAGTTACTGGTCAGCGAGCTGCCGCCGGCGGAAATGGTCATCGCCCTCGGCGGTGACGGAACGATGCTGGGCACGGCAAGGCGGGTGGCCCCGCTCGACATCCCCGTCCTCGGTGTCAGGATGGGCCGGCTCGGGTTCCTGAGCGAAATCGATCCCGCCGGCGTCGCCGGGGCCGTCGACCGCTTTTTCAGCGGGGACTATCGTCTCGAACAGCGGTCCATGCTGGAGGCCGAAATCAAGAACGCCGAGGGATCGCGAGGGGCCGGCATCGCTTTAAACGATTTCGTCATTACGAAGGGCACCCTGCTCCGGCCGATCAGTACCGAGGTCCGGGTGAACGGCGACTTGGTAACCAGTTATCTAGGGGACGGGTTGATCGTCGCCACGCCGACCGGTTCCACGGCTTACTCGCTGGCCGCCGGAGGGCCCCTGCTCACGCCCGACGTCCAGGGGATTCTGATCACGCCCCTGTGCGCGCACAGTGTTGTGGAACGGTCGTTTGTCGTCGGTCCTTCCAGTATCCTTGAAGCACGTTTGCTCTCCGCCCAAAAGGGAGCCATGCTTGTGGCCGACGGGCAGGAGAGCCGCGACCTGGCCTCGGGGGATATGGTGGTGCTGCGTCAGGCCGCCAAGCCCGCCCTGCTGGTAAGGTTTCACCGGTGGAGTTTCTTTGAGGTGCTCCGTGAGCGGTTAGAAAGGCGAAGTCCTTGATGCAGCGCAGTTCGGAGTAAAGGGTGAAGTCAGCGCATGAAGGCCAGACGACATAAACAAATCCTGGAAATCATCCGCGAGACGCCCGTGGCTACCCAGGTTGAGCTTGCCCAGGCCCTCAGGGCCAGGGGCTTTGATGTAACCCAGGCGACGGTTTCGCGGGACATCCGCGAACTGGGCCTGGTGAAATCGAATACGGGGTCGGGTGTCCGCTACCTTGCGCCTGGTGAGCGCCCCCAGGTGATTTCCGAGGACCGCTTGCGCCGGATGTTCCGCGACCAGGTCCTCGACGTCGACTACGCGGAAAACCTTGTTGTTGTTAAAACCGTGCCGGGGGCCGCGCAGGGGGTGGCCTCCGCGCTCGATCACGTACAGTGGCCGGGGATCATGGGTTCGGTGGCCGGCGACGATACCATATTCATTGCTGTGAAACCCCGCAAGCAGGTAAAAAAGATAAGCGAGCGCCTGGCCGGTTTCCTGGAAGGCCGGCAATAGGAGGTCAGATGCCGGAAGTCAGAGTTCGGACTCGCCCGGCACGCAAATCCGATACTAACCGTTAGGTGCCGGGCCGCAAGGCAGATTTCAGAGTATTTAAAACCTGGCGATCACGGAGTGATCGCTTCCCGGTCAGACTTCCAACTTCTGGCTTCAGGTCTCTTGATTGGAGGGTTAGCTTATGCTGTGCCGCCTGATGGCCAAGAATTTCGCCCTGATCAGCGACCAGGATCTCGAGTTGGTCCGGGGCTTAAACGTTCTGACAGGCGAAACGGGAGCGGGGAAATCCCTCGTCATCGAGGCGCTGCAGGTGGGTCTGGGTCAGCGCCCTTCGTCCGACGTGGTGCGGGCCGGGTCCGACAGGGCCTGCGTAGAGCTTGTCTTTGACCTGGAAGGGCTCGACCTGTCCGGCATCCCGGTGGCGCCCCAGGAAGGCTTTCTGGTGTTAAGCAGGGATATCTACCGCAACGGCCGGAGCCTTTACAGGATTAACGGGACCACCGTTACGGCCGCTGTTTTCCGCGAGGTGGGACTTAAACTCGTCGATTTTCACGGCCAGGGCGAGCAGCAGTCCTTGCTGCGGGAAAAACACCACGGGCGCCTCCTCGACTGCTTTGGGGGGCCGGAACTCCTTAACTTGAGCCGGCGTCTTGCCGGGGTCTATGCCCGGCACAACGAGGCCGGCCGGAAACTGGACGACATGATAACGGGGGCCAAGGAACGGGCCCGCAGGCAGGACACCCTGCAGTTTCAGCTGGACGAGATCGACGCCGCCGGGCTGCAGATCGGCGAGGAAGAGGAACTCGAAAGCGAACGCATCTACTTGCAGAATGCTTCCCGGATCGCTGAGCTGGCCGACCAGGCCTACGCCCTGTTGTACGGGGGCGACGGGCACCAGCGGCCGGCCGCCGATTTACTGAGCGATTGCTCCCGCCTGTTGCAGGAACTGGCCCGCTACGTGCCGGCCGCCGCCGGTCTCGCCGACGGACTGGCGAATATGGTCTATGAGGTGCAGGAACAGGCGCGGGAGCTTGCCAGGCTAAAGGATGCGGGCGACCGCGACCCGCGCCGCCTGAACGCTATCGAAGAGCGATTGGCCCTGATCGGACGTCTTAAAAGAAAATACGGGGACAGCATCGCCTCTATACTGCAGTATCGTGCCGCCATCGCCGCCGAAATCGAGACGCTGTCAAGCGCGGAAGACACGATTGAAGAATTGCGCCGCCAACAGGCTGATCTTGCCGGCCAGTGGCGGGAAATCGCCGAAAGGCTTTCGCAACTGCGCCGGGACGCCGCCGCCAGACTGAGCCGGCACGTTACGGCGGAACTCCGCGAACTGGAGATGCTGGAAGCGGTTTTCGCCGTCAATCTGGAACCTGTTGAAGGGATGACGCCCCACGGCAGGGAGGATGCCGTCTTCTATTTCGCCCCCAACCCGGGCGAGCCGGCGGGGCCGCTCTCGCGTATCGCTTCGGGGGGCGAGCTTTCGCGGGTCATGCTTGCCCTTAGAAACGCGCTGGCCGAAGGGGACAAAGTCCCCACGCTGGTCTTTGACGAGGTCGACGCGGGAGTGGGGGGACGGGCCCTGGACGCCGTGGCTGAGAAACTGGCCGATATCAGCCGCCACCATCAGGTAATCTGCGTTACCCACGCGCCCCAAATCGCTTCCTTTGCCAAACGTCATTTCCAGATCAGCAAAGAGGTCGTGCAGGGGCGGACGCGCACCCTTGTTTCGGTGCTCGACGAGAACAGCCGGCTCGAAGAGCTGTCCAGGATGCTGGCCGGGAAAGGGGTGTCGAGCGCCGTGCGCCAGCACGCCGCCGAACTCCTGAGCCGGGCTGATGCCCGGCGGCATTAGACTTCGGCGTTCGGCATTCGGACCGGGGGAAAATCTCACTATCCACTCATTTTCTTAAGACTCCTGCGCAGGGAGTTTTTTGTATGTTGAGAAGTTCTCGTGCAAGGGGTGGATAATAATGTATGCCGGGACAAGAAATGTTGTCTAGGCGTTGGTATTTTTGGTATAATACCTTGTATTGAGTTCAACCGGCGTAAAGGAGTGGCATTGACATGCTGACGCGAAAGGACGTTCAACACGTGGCCCTGCTGGCGCGTCTGGAACTGACCCCCGAGGAAGAGGAAATGTATACTTCCCAAATGGGGAGGATCCTGGACTACGCCCGGATTCTGCAGGACCTTGACACCGGTGAAGTCCCGCCCACGGCGCACGTCTTGCCGCTGCAAAACATCTTTCGCGAGGACGAGGTCGGGGAGCACCTCGATGTCGAGGACGTGCTGGCCAACGCTCCCGACAGGAAAGGGAATTTCTTCAGGGTGCCCAAGATTGTTTAGACCCGTTAGCCAGGTTGCCGGAGTTGCTAAGGAGTGATTGGCTTGGAGCTGTACGAGTTTACCGCCCATCAACTGCACAACCTGCTGCTGCAGCGCAAGATTTCCGCCGAAGAGCTTTGCACATCCATTTATCAGCGGATAGCCGAAACCGAGGAAGTTGTTAAGGCTTATCTGACCCTGACGCGTGACCAGGCCCTGGCGCAGGCCCGGAGGGTGGACCAGCGGCTGCGGGCCGGAGAAACGATAGGTCCTCTGGCCGGGATTCCCATGGCCTTGAAGGATAACCTTTGTACCAAAGGGGTGCGTACAACTTGCGCCTCCAAGATCCTGTTTAATTTCATCCCCCCTTATGACGCCACGGTCGTAAGCAAACTGGACCGGGAAGGCGCCGTAATGCTGGGGAAAACCAACCTGGACGAGTTCGCCATGGGGTCGTCCACTGAAAACTCCGGTTTTTATCCGACGCACAACCCCTGGAACCCCGACTGCGTCCCGGGAGGTTCGAGCGGCGGGTCGGCGGCGGCCGTGGCGAGCGGCGAAGCCATCTTCGCCCTGGGTTCCGATACGGGCGGTTCCATCCGGCAGCCCGCGGCTTTCTGCGGCGTGGTGGGAATGAAGCCGACCTACGGGACGGTCTCGCGGTACGGGCTGATTGCCTTTGCTTCTTCGCTCGATCAGATAGGGCCTTTCGCCAAGGACGTTACGGATTGCGCCCTCGTGCTTAACGCCATTTGCGGCCGCGATTCGATGGATTCGACTTCGGTCATCCATGAACTGCCGGACTACACGTCTTTTCTGGTGGACGACATCAAGGGCTTCAAAATCGGGCTCCCCAAGGAGTATTTCGCCGAGGGCCTCGACAGCAGGGTAAGGGCGGTCATCGAACGGGCCATCAAGGTGCTGGAAGATAGAGGCGCCCATATCGAAGAGACAACACTCCCGCACACCCGTTACGCCCTGCCGACTTACTACATCATCGCCCCGGCCGAGGCCAGCTCGAACCTCGCCCGCTACGACGGGGTCCGTTACGGTTTCCGCGCGGAAGACGCCAAGGACATTATCGACATGTACAGTCGCACCAGGAGCCTCGGTTTCGGCAACGAAGTGAAGCGGCGCATCATGCTGGGAACGTACGCCCTTTCCGCCGGTTATTACGACGCATACTACAACAAGGCCCTCAAGGTCCGCACGCTGATCAAAAGGGATTTCGAGCGCGCCTTCGAGAAGTTC
Organism: Desulforudis sp. DRI-14; assembly: GCF_052618305.1. The sequence goes on from NZ_JBQXEZ010000011.1 coordinate 32,758, forward strand.
GACGCCATCCTTTCCCCGACGGCGCCCAGCCCGGCCTTCCGCTTCGGGGAAAAGACCGACGACCCGTTGACGATGTATCTTTCCGACATCTATACGCTGGCCGTCAACCTGGCCGGGCTGCCCGGCATCTCCCAGTGTTGCGGGTTCGTGGACGGGCTGCCCGTGGGCCTGCAGTTGATCGGCAGGCCGCTGGGCGAGGGAACGCTGTTGCGCATCGCCTATACCTTCGAGCAAAGCACCGAGCATCACCGTGTCAGGCCTCGCATCGGCAAGGGGGTGGCTTAAGTGGGCAAATGGGAAGCGGTCATCGGCCTGGAAGTTCACGTTGAATTGAAGACCAACAGCAAAATTTTCTGCTTCTCGACCACCGAGTTCGGCGGCGACCCGAACACGCACGTCTGCCCGGTCTGTCTGGGCCTGCCCGGGGTGCTCCCGGTTACTAACAAGAAAGTGGTGGAGTACGGCATCAAGGTTGGATTGGCTTTGAACTGCGAGATCGCGCGCTTTTCAAAGTTCGACCGCAAGAACTACTACTACCCGGATCTGCCCAAGAACTATCAGATTTCACAGTACGACCTCCCGCTGGCCTACAACGGCTACCTGGAGATAGAAAGCGAGGCCGGTCGCAAGCGGGTCGGCATCGTCAGGGTACATATGGAAGAGGACGCCGGCAAGCTGATCCACGAGGGCACGATCGCTTCGACCCCTTACTCCTACGTCGACTACAACCGTACCGGCGTGCCCCTGCTGGAAATCGTCTCCTCGCCTGACATGGATTCACCCGAGGAGGCCAAAGCTTACCTGGAGAAATTAAAGGCCATCATTCAATATACCGGGGTTTCCGACTGCAAGATGGAAGAGGGCTCGCTGCGCTGCGACGCCAACGTTTCCGTCCGCCCCAAGGGCTCCACCGAACTCGGTACCAAGACCGAGATCAAGAACATGAACTCCTTCAGGGCCCTCCAGAAGGCCCTGGCCTACGAGATCCAACGCCAGATCCAGGTTCTGGAGGACGGCGGGAGGATCGTCCAGGAGACCCGGACCTGGGATGAGGAGCGGGGGATCACCGTTTCCATGCGCAGCAAGGAGGAGGCCCACGACTACCGCTATTTCCCCGAACCCGACCTGCCTCCCCTGGTGATCAGCCCCTCGTGGGTCGAGGCCGTCAGGCGCGAGCTTCCCGAACTTCCGGAGGCCCGTCAGCGGCGTTACGTGAACGATTTCGGCCTCTCCTCTTACGACGCTTCCGTGCTGACAAGCACCAAAGAGATGGCCGACTACTTCGAGGAGTGCCTGTCTTTTTACCCGCAGCCCAAGGTCGTGGCTAACTGGGTGATGGGGGAGTTGGCCAGGCTGCTCAACGCCACGAATATCGATATATCCGCGAGACCGGTTACGCCCCGGCAGCTGGCCTCCCTGCTGGAATTGATCGACCGGGGGGTTATCAGCGGCAAAATCGCCAAAACGGTCTTCGAGGAGATGTTCAGTACCGGTAAGGAGCCGCAGCAGATCATCGAAGAAAAAGGCCTTGTGCAGATCAGCGACGAGGCTGAACTGAGGGCCGTCGTGCGGCGCGTCATCGCTGCCAACCCGAAATCGGCGGCCGATTTTAAGGCCGGTAAAGAAAAGGCCCTCGGCTTCCTTGTCGGACAGGTGATGAAGGAAACCAGGGGCAAGGCCAATCCCGGCTTGGTAAACGAGTACCTGCGGGAAGAACTGACAAAACTCTAAGTTTTCGCTGTTATTCGTTCAAGGGTTGAGTTGCAAGTCGGGCGGATCGCCAACCAGTCAGTTAGCCGGTTCTCAGTGAAACTGCTTAAGATGCGCACGAGGTGCGCACCAATTTGTAATTTTAGGAGGGATTCGGATGTCGGAACGCAAGATCTTCATCGTCGATACCACGCTGCGCGACGGTGAGCAGACGGCGGGTGTGGTTTTTGCCAATCACGAGAAACTGCGTATCGCGAAGATTCTTGATGAGCTGGGCGTGCACCAAATCGAGGCCGGTATCCCGGTTATGGGCGGCGACGAGGAGGAGGCCATCCGCAAAATATGCAAGGCTGGCCTGAAGGCCAGTATCATGGGGTGGAACCGGCCGGTGATCAAGGATATCGAACACTCGATCTCCTGTGGCGTCGACGCCGTGGCGATATCCATTTCCACCTCGGACATCCACATCAAGCACAAGCTGAAAGCCTCCAGGGAATGGGTCCTGGAGCAGATCACGACCGCCGTGGCGTTTGCCAAAAAAGAAGGCATGTACGTCTCGATGAACGCCGAGGACGCCTCGCGCAGCGACATGGAGTTCCTGATCGAGTTCGCCCGCCTCGGCAAGCAGGCCGGCGCCGACCGCTTGCGCTACTGCGACACGGTGGGTATCCTCGATCCCTTCACCGCTTACGAGAATGTGAAGACCATCATCGACAACGTGGGCATCGAAGTCGAGATGCATACTCACGACGATTTCGGCATGGCCACGGCCAACGCCCTGGCCGGCTTTAAGGCCGGAGCCAACTATATCGGCGTCACCGTGATGGGTCTCGGCGAGAGGGCGGGGAACTCCCCCCTCGAAGAGGTGGTCATGGCTTTGAAACACATCTACAAGGTCGACCTCGGTTTCAAGACGGAACTGCTTCTTGAGGCCGCCGAGTACGTTTCCCGGGCTTCCGGCCGCGAACTGCCGAAGTGGAAGGCCATCGTCGGCTCCAACATGTTCGCCCACGAGTCGGGCATTCACGCCGACGGCGCGTTGAAATTCCCGGGCACTTACGAGGCGTTCAGTCCCGAGGAAATCGGCCTGGAACGCCAGATCGTCATCGGCAAGCATTCCGGCGGGGCCGCGGTCCGGGCCAAATTCGCCGAGTTCGGCATCCACCTGACCAGGCACCAGGCCCAGGAGCTCCTTCCGATCATCCGCGCCACGGCCGTCGAACTGAAGCGCTCCCTCTTTGAGAAGGAGCTCATGTACATCTACGAAGACTACTTTGGGAAGAGGCACGAAGCATGGGACAGACGATGATCGAAAAAATCCTCTCGGCCAAGAGCGGCCGCGAGGTGTACGCGGGGGATATCGTTGTCGCCGACGTCGACTTCGTAATGGGACAGGACGGGACGTCGCCGCTGGCCATCCGGGCTTTTCGGAACATGCAGGGACAGCGCCTCTTTGACTCTTCCAAGGTTGCTCTGGTCATCGATCACAGCGCCCCCAGCCCCAGCGAAAGCGTTTCGAATCTGCACGCCCTCATGCGCGACTTCGCGCGGGAAACGGGCTGCCGCCTGTATGACATCGGGGACGGGGTTTGCCACCAGCTCATGCTGGAGAGCGGAAAAGTGGGGCCGGGCAGCCTGGTCATCGGCGCCGACTCGCATACCTGCACGTACGGCGCCCTCAATGCCTTCGCCACCGGCGTAGGCTCGACGGACCTGGCCGCCGCGCTGATTTCCGGCAAGATGTGGTTCAAGGTCCCGCCCACCGTCAGGTTCGTCTGCCACGGGCGTCTCCCCGCCGGGGTCTACAGCAAGGACCTGATCCTGTTTTTGATCGGGCAGGTTACGGCCGACGGGGCCACTTACATGTCTGCGGAATACGTCGGGGAAGCCATTGACGCCCTTTCCATCGAGGCGCGGTTCACCGTTTCCAACATGGCCATCGAGATGGGCGCGAAGGCCGGCCTGATGGAAGCCGACGAAAAGACCTTCGACTGGGTGCGCCGTTACAGTGACCGGCACTTTGCGGCCGTGAAGAGCGACCCGGACGCCCGGTACGAAAAAGTCCTGGAGTTTGACGTTTCCAACCTGGAGCCGCAGGTGGCGAAGCCCCACCGCGTCGACAACACCGCTCCGCTGAGCGAGGTCGCCGGCCGGCCGATCCAGGAGGCCGTCATCGGAACCTGCACCAACGGGCGCCTGGAGGACCTGCGCATTGCCGCCGGTATCCTAAAAGGGCGCAAGGTGTCGCGCGACGTCCGTTTCATCGTGGCTCCGGCTTCACGCAGGATTTACCTCGAGGCCATCGCCGACGGCACCCTCGCCGCTCTCGTGGAGGCCGGGGCGGCCGTGGTCACGCCGGGCTGCGGGCCCTGCGTGGGGACGCACAACGGCGTTCCCTCCGACGGCGAAACTGTTATTTCTACTGCGAACCGTAACTTTAAAGGGCGGATGGGGAACCGGAACGCCGAGATTTTTCTGGCGTCGCCGGCGACGGTCGCCGCTTCGGCACTGACCGGCGTGATAACCGACCCGCGGGAATTCATCGAGGGCAACTAACAGCGCAGGCAGGTGAAAAACGTGCAGTTAACCGGCAAGGCCCATAAGTTCGGCGATGACGTGAACACCGATTACATCATCTCGGGCAAATACAAGTTTAAGACGCTGGATATGCGGGAACTGGCGACCCACGTGATGGAGGACCTGGACCCCGACTTCTACAGCAAGATCACGCCGGGCGACTTCATCGTCGCGGGCAGGAATTTCGGCTGCGGCTCGTCCCGCGAGCAGGCTCCGCTGGCTATAAAGTACGCCAATATTTCAGCCGTGATCGCCAAGTCTTTCGCCAGGATTTTCTACCGCAACGCCATTAACACCGGACTGCCCGTTATCGAATGCGATACCGACCTGATCGATCCGGGCGATGAGCTGGTGGTGGATATGGCTGCGGGGTACATTAAAAACGTGACCAAGGATACCGTCATCCAGATCCGGCCGCTGCCGCGCGTAATGCTGAAAATCCTTGAAGACGGCGGGCTGGCGGCGCACTTCGCCAAGTACGGCACCTTTAATTTCGACTAGGAGACTGGAGGTTAGTCCGTGGCGCACAAGGTAACACTGATCCCGGGGGACGGCATCGGGCCGGAAATCACGCTGGCGGCCCGGAGGGTTCTCGACGCCTCGGGCGCGGTGATCGACTGGGAGGTCGTGGACGCCGGGGAGGCCATGATCGCCGAGTACGGGACGCCGCTGCCGGATCACGTCCTGGACTCCATCAGGAAGAACGGCGTCGCCTTGAAAGGACCCCTCACGACCCCCGTGGGCAAGGGCTTCAGGAGCGTTAACGTCACCCTGAGACAGGAACTGGACCTCTACGCCTGCGTCCGCCCGGCGAAGTCCCTGCCCGGCATCGTTAGCCGTTATGAAAACATCGACCTGATCGTGGTCCGCGAAAATACCGAAGACCTTTACGCGGGCATCGAGCACCGGGTGGGCAAGGACGCCGCCGAGAGCATCAAAATCATTACCCGGCATGCCTCCGAGCGTATCGTCCGGTTTGCCTTTGAACTGGCCCGGCGCGACGGGCGCAAAAAGGTCACCGCCGTGCACAAGGCCAACATCATGAAGCTTACCGACGGTCTTTTCCTTGAATGCGCGCGCAAGGTTGCTGAGGAATATCCCGATATCGCCTTTGAAGACATGATCGTCGACGCCATGAGCATGAAACTGGTGCAGGCGCCGGAGAATTACGACGTGATGGTGATGCCCAACCTGTACGGAGACATCCTTTCCGACCTGTGCGCCGGCCTGGTCGGGGGCCTGGGCGTCGCTCCGGGAGCGAACATCGGCGACGGTATAGCGGTTTTTGAACCGGTGCACGGCAGCGCGCCGAAGTATACCGGGATGAACAAAGTCAATCCCCTGGCCACCATTCTCTCCGGGGTTCTGATGCTCCGCCATCTGGGCGAAGCCGAAGCTGCTGAACGGGTCATGCGCGGCGTGACAGCGGTCCTCAAAGAAGGTCAACGTGTCACGTACGACCTCGGCGGGACCGCTGGTACCAGCGAGATGGCCGACGCCATTATTGAGAAAATAGGGACAGATGTTTCCTGACATAATGCTTCTTGGCCCACCTCATACTATTCTTCGAGGAACAAATACTCCAAGGAGGTGGGAAGCGTTGGAACCTACGAACTTCGGTACGGATGCAGGGAAACTGGAACGGATGGCCGAGGCTGAATACCCTGGCGGGGTGGTTGTGGACCCGACCCCGATTACCGCCGGCCAGGAGACGACGGTTTTTTACAACGGTTTGCTGGCGCGCGCCGGTGCTGATCAGGTCTACTTGCGTATAGGTTACGGTTCTCCCGATGACTGGCGGGACGTCAAGGACCTGAAGATGTCCAAGACGGGCTACGGTTGGGTAAAGACGTTTGAGGCGCCCGTTGATCAGGATCGCATCAATTTCTGTTTTAGAGACAGTGCTAATAACTGGGACAACAATAACGGGCTGAACTGGACCTGGACGATACACAACGGCAGAATGATCTAAGAAACGCGTTATCCCCGCAGCGGCGGGGATTTTTATTGTCCATTATAAAAATTGCCAGGACTACACATAATACCTCTCTAGGAGGCTGTTAAACGCTTCACCTCCTTCAACAAGATACCGCGTCGGCCGCTGTTCTTTTGCCGTTCAATCCCGCAGCCATTCGGGTTTTTGATATTTCCAGCTGCACTAGAGAGGGGTTCGACAATGCGTGTGCTCATGCTTTCCTGGGAATATCCTCCTAAAAGCGTGGGGGGATTGGCCCAGCACGTTTACGATCTTACCTCGGCCATGGCCAGGCAGGGGGTGGAAGTGCACCTGATTACGTGCGCCGCCGCCGGCGCCCCGCGTTACGAAACCGTTAACGGCGTAAACGTCTACAGGGTTCACCCCTACCAGGTTTCAACCCCCGACTTTCCAACGTGGGTTTTACAGTTCAACATCGCCATGCTGGAGGAGGTTATCCCCCTCACAAGGAGGTATGGCGCGTTTGACATCATCCACGCCCACGACTGGCTTGTGGCCTATGCGGCGAGGGCCCTGAAGCACGCCTTGACAGCGCCTTTGCTCGCCACCATCCACGCCACCGAGTTCGGGCGGAACAACGGCCTGCACAACCAGCTGCAAAACTACATCAGCAACGTTGAATGGTGGCTTACCTATGAGGCCTGGCGGGTCATCGTCTGCTCCCGTTACATGGAGGGGGAGATAAAGTATGTCTTCCAGACCCCTGCGGACAAGATCGCGGTGATCAACAACGGCGTGGACCCCGCCAATTTCGCCCACCGTTCGCAGCGGGTCAACCGGGATTTCTATGCCGCGCCGAATGAGAAAATCGTTTTCTACGTCGGGCGGCTGGTGCCGGAAAAGGGTGTCCAGGTGCTGATCCGGGCCATGCCGAACATCCTCGCTCACTGCCCGGCGACCAAGTTCGTCATTGCGGGCAAGGGACCCTACGAGCAGGAGCTGAGATCCCTTGCCGCCCACCTCGGCCTGCAAAACCGCGTTTACTTCACCGGCTACATCAACGACGAGGTGCGCAACGCTCTCTACCACTGGGCCGAGGCGGCCGTTTTTCCGAGCCTCTACGAGCCGTTCGGCATCGTCGCCCTCGAGGCCATGGCCGCGCGTACGCCCGTGGTGGTCTCCGACACCGGGGGTTTGAGCGAGATCGTGGAACATGGTGTCACGGGGCTGAAAGCCTATACAGGAGACGCCAACTCATTGGCCCACAACATCATTCACCTGCTGACAAACCCGTCCCTCGCCAAAATGATTCAGGAGAGGGCTTTCCGCATGGTTCAGACGCAATACGACTGGAACACCATTGCCAGGCAGACGGTCGATGTCTACCGCCAAGTCGACCGGGAAAGGCGGAACCGGGACTGGAAAGCGGCGCAGGAACGCCAGGGTCGCATTCTGGAACGGGTACAACACTTGATAAAGAGGTCGGAGGTCGGAGGTCAGCGATAAGACTCGAAGCAATTCGCTGAGGTGAATTGCCAGTGAATTGAAAAGAGGTCGGAGGTCGAAGATAGGAGGTAAAGGTAGATAAATGAAGGCGATCATTATGGCCGGCGGGGAAGGCTCGCGCCTGCGCCCGCTGACCTGCGGCAAGCCCAAGCCGATGGTGCCGCTGCTCAACAGGCCCGTCATGGTTTATTGCATCGAGCTTCTGAAACAATGCGGTATCACGGATATCGGGGTTACCTTGATGTACCTTCCGGACGCCATTCGCGATCATTTCGACGACGGGTCCGAGTACGGCGTCAACCTGCATTACTTCGTCGAAGAAACCCCGCTCGGAACAGCCGGCAGCGTGAAAAACGCCGGGTCTTTTCTTGACGAAACTTTTGTGGTCATCAGCGGTGACGCCCTCACGGACCTCAACCTGGCACAGGCCATCCAATTCCACAAGGAGCGCGGCGCAATCGCCACTCTGGTTCTCACCAGGGTTCCCACCCCCCTGGAATACGGGGTGGTGATTGCCGATGCGGAAGGGCATATCGTGAGGTTCCTCGAAAAGCCGAGTTGGGGCGAGGTATTCAGCGATACCGTGAACACGGGCATTTACGTTCTGGAGCCCGAGGCCCTGGGGTATTTCGCCCCGGGCCAGCCTTTCGATTTTTCGAAGGATTTGTTCCCATTGCTTCTCGGCGAGAAGAAACCCCTTTTCGGCGTCGTGCTCGACGGCTACTGGTGCGACATCGGCAACCTCGAGGCCTATATGCAGGCCCACCGGGACGCCCTGTCCGGCAGGGTAACCATAAAGATTCCGGGGGAGGAAATCGCCCCGCAGGTCTGGGCGGGCCACGGCGTCCACCTTGACCCGGAATGCGTTTTGAAGGGCCCGTCCTTCATCGGCGACAACTGCGTCGTCGGCCCCGGCGCGGTTATTGATTCCTATACCGTTCTCGGCAGCGGCTGCATCGTCCAGGGAGGCGCGTCCGTTAAACGAAGCATTTGCTGGGACAACGTCTATATCGGGCCGCGCGCCCACGTGCGGGGCGCCGTCCTGTGCAGTCGCGTGCAGGTACAGACCACGGCCGGCGTCTATGAAGGGGCGGTGGTCGGCGACGATTCGATCATTAAAGAGGGCGGGACACTGATGCCCGAGGTCAAGCTCTGGCCGCGGAAACTGGTCGACGTCGGGGCCACCGTCAACGAAAGCATCGTCTGGGGGACGCGCAAGGCCAAGGCCGTTTTCGGGACTGAAGGCGTAAGCGGGCTGACGAACATCGAGATGACGCCCGAGTTTTGCGCTCGCCTGGCGGCCGCTTTCGGGAGCGCCTTCCGCTGCGATGCCAAGGTCGGTGTCTCGTGGGACGGGTATCCGGCTACCGCCATGCTCAAGCGCGCTGCCGTCGCGGGCTTGCAGAGCGCGGGCGTGGCCGTGCTGGACCTGGGTCAGCTGACCACCCCGGCGCACCGTTTCGGCGTGCGCAACCTAGATTGCTCCGGCGGGGTGCACATCAAGCTTTCCACCCAGGATTCCTCAAGGGTTATCCTGACTTTAACCGACGGGCGGGGCGGAAACATTTCACGGGCGCTCGAACGGAAGATCGAGAACCTGATGGCCAGGGAGGATTTCCGGCGCGCGGACGCAACGCGTCTCCAGCAGGCGGCTCATGTGCCGGGCATGCTCGACGCTTACCTCCAGGCCGTCCTCGACGACGTCGACGCGGGAGCCGTGGCCGACCTGGGAGGCCACCTGCTGATGCTTTACGACGGCTTGCTGCTTTCATCCCTGGTCGGATCCTGGTCCCGCGAACTCGATCTCCACGTCAGCCGCGTTGGTGACGAGACAAGCGGGCGGCAGCCCAGGCCCTGGAGAGCGATGCGCGAAGCGGTTGAGAACCTGACCCGGAAGGTTGTCGAGGATCAGGCCACCGCGGGCGCTGTCCTGGACGCCAACGGCGAGCACCTCATCCTGATCGACGATAAGGGCCGCGTTATCGAGGACGACATGCTGACGGCTCTGATCGCCCTCTATGTTCTAAAGAGCAACCGGGGCTCGGTGGTGGTACCCGTCACTGCCCCCCACGCCATAGAAAAAATGGCCGAGCGCTATAAGGGTTCGGTCGTGCGCACGAAGACGTCGCCCCAGGATTTTGTGGAAAAGATCCTGGCTCAGGACGTGTCGCAGTTTTTCCTGCATTTTGACGGTCTCTCGGCGCTGACGCGCATTCTCGGGTTTATGGGTCAGACGGGTTCGTCCCTGTCCGAGCTCGTGGATGAGATCCCCGTTTTCTACCTGGACAAAAAGGACGTCCCCGTGTCCTGGGACGCCAAGGGTCGGGTGATCAGGCGGCTGATAGAAACGGAAGACAGCAGCAGAATGGAACTACTCGACGGAGTAAAGGTCTTTCACCGGGACGGGTGGTCCCTCGTGCTTCCCGACCCTGAGCAGCCGCTCTGCAAGGTCTTCAGCGAGGGAGTATCAATGGAAGTGGCCGAATCGTTAACTGAAATGTACATTGGCAAAATCAATCAAATCATTAAAAATGCAAATAAATAGCTTTTTAATTTTATCAGCAAAACTAGGAACGGCAGCTGGTATGCAGAATTTAAGATGTATACCTTACCTGGGACTATAAACGCGGTAATCGATGTCCGGGAAAACGTTGTTGCGGTTTTCCAGTTCCGAGACCCAAAAGGGTTCTATCCTGTTTTCGTTGATCTGGTGCCACAGTCCTTTGAAGTTGACGAGGTGCTGCTTAGTGCGCCTGATGGCGTAATCGACCATCGTCCCCGTGCTCATAATAAAGGCCCAGTCGCTGGCCTGAGCGAGCAGCAGTTCGCGGGCTGCCTGGTTCAAGGCCCGCCGCAGGTCTCCTTCAGCGTCGGGGAAACGCTCTGCCAGCTCGATCATCTTCTCCGCCGCCCAGTGTAAATGACGGTAAATCCAATCGTTTTTATCGGACAGCCATACCTCGTTGTAGCCGCCTTTACCCCAGCTCGAGTCACAGGGCGTGGCCACCTGGTTGCACCGGTGCCGCTGAAGATAATGCCCGGGCGTAATTAACTCCAGTTCGTCCTGCTCGAAAGCGATCTTCCGGGCTAACACCTCGAGCCAGCGCGGACCTTCGAACCACCAGTGCCCGAAGAGCTCGGCATCGTAGGGAGCCACCACCAGCGGGGGGCGATCCATGAATTTGGCCAGGTAGCGTATCTGGTGCTGGCGGTTGAACATAAAGTTCCCGGCATGGTTCACTGCCTTGCCGTCGGCCCACTCGGGCACGTAGGGCTCTTTGTGCCGGCCTTTCCCTGTGATGCGGTAATATTTGTACCCGGTATGGACACGGAGCCCGTTGGGGTGAACGTAGTCCTTGATGTAATCGTAGTCCAGGTCGAAGCCGATGTCGCGGTAGTATTCCCGGTAGTCAAAGTCGCCGGGATAGCCCTCCTGGGCGCTCCATACCTGTTTCGACGACTCGGCGTCGCGGCCGAAGGCTGCCACGCCGGACGGACAGTATATAGGCGCATAGACTCCGAAACGCGGCCTGTGTGAAGCGAAAAGGACGCCGTGCGTGTCGGTGAAGAAGTACTTGATGCCCTCTTCGGCCAGGATGCGGTCGAGGTTGTGCACGTAACCGCATTCGGGCAGCCACATGCCCGGCGGCTTTTTGCCGAAGTGCCTGCGGTAGACGTCCACCCCGACGGAAATCTGGGCGTGCACGGCCTCCGGGTGCAGCATCATCAGCGGCAGGTAACCATGCGTGGCTGCGGAGGTGATGACCTCGACAGCGCCCGTTGCATGGAAACCCCGGAAGGCGCTTACAAGGTTCCGGTGGTAGCGGTGGCAAAAAGTATGGTGGGCGTTACGGTAGCGTTCCAAATACATGCCGGCCGGCACGGCAAATGGAGTGCCCCGCGTGCGGCGAACCTCTTTTTCGCCCAGTTCAATCAGTTTTTCCAGATGCCTGACGTAACGTTCCTGAAGGAAGGGGTCGGTAAGCATGGAGAGGAGAGTAGGCGACAGCGAGAGCGTCACCTGAAAGGGAACGCGGTCCTGCAATAGTTTCTCAAAGGTCCAAATCAGCGGAATATAGCATTCGGAAACGGCTTCATAAAACCAGCGTTCCTCTAGAGAAAATGCATATTCGGGATGGCGCACGTAAGGCAGGTGCGCGTGCAAGACCAGAGCAAGGTAACCTTTGGCCATTAAACTTCTCCTCTGTCCTGAATTAAAGTTGCCGAACTGACTCCGGGGATCTCAGCCGCTTTCCTGCCCAGTTCTTCAACGATCAAAACAGAACTGACCCCGGTCTCCGCTTTTACAATAGAGCGGTATATCCCCTCGATCCACATCCATTCCTCATCAATGCGGTCGGAAAGAGCGGCCCGCGGGGTGGTGACAATGTTCGAGCGCAGGATTGTGAAAAATTCTCCGTTGGGCGCAAGCCGGCCGAGGTCGACGCAGAAACTGCAGTTCGGCTGGTTGACCTCGATATGCCAGCTGGTGGCATCGGGAGTGATGGGTACATCGACGAAACTCAAGGCATTGTGCCCGTTAAAGTCCACGCCGGTCACGTTGTAAAGGCGGAGCACCGGACGGGCGTTTCTCCATTTCGGAGAGCTTCTAATTGCTTCCAGCCGGGTGGCTGAAACCTCCCAGTAAGCAAACAGCCATCCTGGGTCACGTACCAACAGTGCCAGGCGGTCCTGTCCGTACCGGCGAGGAAGTTCGCAGACAAATTCACTTGGCTGTTGTAACGGCTCCGGGCTAATCTCTTGGGCAAACTCCTCGTCGAAGGAGATTTGCGGCCGGGTGGCAACGCGGCGGCGTGTCCTGTCGGTGCGTATCCACAAAAAAAGAGCCACACTCAGGACCAAGAGAATAGCTACCGCAGCCCATACGGTAGCGGTCATCTACTTCCCCCCTTAAATGGCCAACCATATTCTTGTCTTTTTGTGCAAGAATAATAAAAATACGAGGTCGTCAGGCTTTCTCTAGTATTCCCGCGATAAAGACGTTTATTTGCATTAAAAAGTTATCTTATTGGGAGGATTTAACTTGACCCGCCATCTCGTCCTGGGAAACGGCAACCTGCTGCTTAATTTTGATGAAAGTATTTACCTGCGTGACCTTTACTACCCGTATGTAGGCATGGAGAATCACATCGGGGGGCACCGCAGCGCTATCGGATTCTGGGTCAACGGGCAGTTTTCATGGCTCCACAGCGCGGAGTGGACCAAAGATTTGGGCTACAAGGACCAGTCGCTTGTAGGCCTGATCGAGGCGACAAATCGCAGGCTGTCCCTGAAGATCAAAGCGGAAGCTGCGGTGCACTATCGATTGAACGTCTTTTTGCTCCTGCTGCGTTTGAACAATCTAAGCGACAGCGAGCAGGAGACGCGCGTTTTCTTTTACAACGATATGTACCTGGGCGGAAACGACGTCGGCGACACGGCTCTTTACGATCCGCAGACCCGGGCGATGTATCACTACAAACGCAACTATTACTTCTTGATCAACGGCCGTTCCCGGCGGGGCGGCATCTACCAGTACAATGTCCAGAAGCGCCTTCAGGGCGCCAGCGGCCGTTCGGATGCGGAGGACGGGTGGTTGAACGGCAACGCGATCGACCAGGGTTCGGTGGACTCCTCGCTAAGCGTGCGCCTTTTTACCCCGCCCGGCGCGACGGAGGAAGAGGTTTACTTTTGGATCGCCGCAGGGGATGACCTGGCCGAGGTCCGCCGTTTGAACGATTATGTGCTGGAGCACGACCCGGGCGTGATGATACGGGAGACCGAGACTTACTGGCGCAACTGGGTCAGCTCGGCCTGCCTGCCGGTGCACCACCTTCCGCGCGAGGTGGCCCGGACGGCCTCGCTGAGCTTTCTGATTACAAGAAGCCAGATCGATAATCGCGGAGGCATATTGGCGGCCAATGATACGGATATTCTGGAAACCAACCGCGACCACTACTCCTATGTCTGGCCCAGGGACGGGGCGCTCGTGGCCTACGCCCTCGACCAGGCCGGTTTCGGCGACGTCACGGCGGCCTTCTTTGAATTCTCGGCCCGTGTCTTGAATGAAGGGGGCTACTTCCAGCACAAGTACAACCCCGACGGGACGCCCGGATCGAGCTGGCATCCCTGGGTTGAGGACGGGGCTCTGCAGTTGCCCATTCAAGAAGACGAAACCGGGCTCGTCGTCTGGGCCCTCTGGGAACACTACCGGCGGCACCGCAAATTCGAGCACCTCGCCCGGCTTTACCCCGTCCTGGTCAAGCCGGCGGCGGACTTTATGTCCGAGTACCGGGACCCCCTGACCGGTCTGCCTATGGAAAGCTACGACCTCTGGGAGGAACGGCGGGGGATCTTTACCTTCACGATCTCGACAGTCTGCGCCGGCTTGAACGCCGCTGCCAATATCGCCGCGCTCCTGGGGGACGAAAGGTCGGAGTATACGTGGCGCCGGGCGGCATTGGAGGTTAAACAGGCGTTGCTGCGCTACCTTTTCAGCCCCGAACTCGGGCGCTTCCTGAGAGGGCTCCGGCGCGACCCGAACGGCGGGCTGGTTGCCGACAACACCCTGGACGCGAGCCTTTGGGGGGTTGTGGGGCTGGGGGTTTTGGAGCCGTCCTCACCCCAGGTCGAGGGGACAATGCAGAGCATTGTCAGGGATCTTTGGGTGAAGACCGAGGTCGGCGGCGTTGCCCGCTACGTGAACGATTTCTATTTCAAACGCAGCGACGACCTGGCGAACGTGCCCGGGAATCCCTGGATCATCTGTACCCTCTGGGTTGCCGACTGGTACGTGAAGAAGGCGCAGACGGAAGCCGACCTGGCCCCGGCGCTCGATATCCTGGAGTGGGTCTGCCGTTACCGGATGCCGACGGGGCTGCTGTCCGAGCAACTGCACCCTTATACGGGCGAGCCCCTGTCCGTGGCGCCGCTGACATGGTCCCACGCCACCTTTTGCCAGGTCGTCGCGGCATACCTGAAAAAGCTGGCCGCTTTCAGGAAGGAATGTCCGCCCTGTAAATAGAAAAAAAATTGCAGGAGGGTCAACGTGCACAGCAACCCTGAAGACGAAGTAATCAAAAACCTGCTTAAAGAGGCCAGGACCATCGCCGTGGTCGGGCTTTCTCCGAAACCGCACCGCGACAGTTTCAAGGTGGCCGCTTACATGCAGGCTAGCGGATACAGGATCATCCCCGTGCATCCCAACGCCCGGGAAGTGTTGGGGGAGAAAGTTTACCGCAGCCTGGCCGAGATACCGGAGAAGGTGGATATCGTAAACGTCTTCCGCCGCAGCGACCAGGTTGTGCCTGTGGTCGAGGATGCCGTCGGTCTAAAACCAAAAGCAGTCTGGCTGCAGGTCGGCATCACCAGCGAGGAAGGCGCGGCCATCGCCAAAGAGCATGGGATCGACATGATCATGGACCGGTGTTTGATGCTTGAGCACAAGCGCCTCTGCACCAACTGCTAAGATGCACGTCGTGCTGGTTGAGCCTGAGATTCCCCAGAACACGGGCAACGTGGCCCGCACGTGCGCCGTTACCGGAACGACCCTGCACCTGGTGCACCCCCTGGGCTTCTCGACCGCCGACCGCTATTTGAAGCGGGCCGGCCTGGATTACTGGAAATCAGTGCCGGTCGTGCATCACGCAAGCCTGTCCGAGCTGCTGGCGCTGATAGTGCAGCGTCCTTTTTACCTGCTGACCACGCGCGGGCGGCTGGCTTACCACGAGGTCCGCTACGAGCCGGAATGCTTTCTGGTATTCGGCAAAGAAACAGCGGGCCTTCCTCAAGAACTCGTTTCTTCATATCCCGAACGCTGCGTCCGCATCCCCATGCTTAACGACCAGCGCTCCCTCAACCTTTCCAACGCCGTAGCCATTGTGCTTTACGAGGCTTTGCGCCAGCAGGGCTTCCCAGGCATGGCGTAGGGTAGGCGGCAGGAAATACCAGCCCGCGCCAAGAACATAGTCGTTAACTATCCTCTTATCGGAGTGTGTTGTTGGTTTGTCCAGCTTTGTACACCTGCACTGTCACACCGAATACAGCCTCTTGGACGGCGCGGCCCGCATCCCGGACCTGGTCCGGTCGGCGCGCGAGCTCGGCATGACCAGCCTGGCCATTACCGATCACGGAGCCATGTTCGGGGTAATCGATTTTTACAACGCTTGCCGCAAGGAAGAGATCAAGCCGGTTTTGGGCTGTGAGGTTTACGTCGCTACCCGGACCATGCAGGACAAGCAGGCCGGGGTCGACGACAAGCAATACCACCTCGTGCTGCTCGCCGAAAACGATGAGGGTTACAAAAATCTGCTGCGGCTCGTGTCCTTGGGATACACCGAGGGTTTCTATTACAAACCGCGGGTCGATAAAGACCTTTTGTACCGCTACAATAAAGGGCTGATCGCCCTCAGCGGCTGTCTGGCGGGAGAAATCGCCCATTTCGCCATGCAGGGTGAAATGGAGAAGGCGAGGGCCGCGGCCGGGGAGTACCGGGACATCTTTGGGGACGCCTTTTTCCTGGAACTCCAGGACCACGGGCTTAAAGAGCAGGGTCCTGTGAACCGGGCCCTGGTCGACATCGGACGGCAATTGGGCATACCCGTGGTGGCCACCAACGACGTGCACTACGTCAAAAAAGCCGACGCGGAAATCCACGATATCCTGCTCTGTATTCAGACGGGGAAGACGGTGCTGGACAACCAGCGCATGCGCTTTGATTCGCAGGAGTTCTTCCTTAAGAGCCCCGAGGAGATGGCCGCCATCTTCGGCGAGATTCCCTCCTCGCTGACCAACACCGCTCTTATCGCCGAGCGTTGCCAGGTCAACCTTGAGTCCGGGAAACTCCACCTCCCGGAGTACAGGGTCCCGGACGGGTATAACGTGGATTCGTACCTTCGCGAGCTCTGCTATCGGGGTGCCCGCGAGCGTTACGGCGAGGTCGCCGATGAGGTGGCGGCGAGGATCGATTTTGAGTTGGGCGTTATCAGCCAGATGGGCTTCAGCGGCTATTTTCTGATTGTGTGGGACTTCATCCACTACGCCCGGCAAAAAGGCGTCCTGGTGGGACCGGGGCGGGGTTCCGCGGCGGGGAGCATCGTGTCTTACTGCCTGGGTATAACCAACCTCGATCCGCTGCCTTACGGCCTGCTTTTTGAAAGGTTTCTCAACCCCGAGCGGGTTTCTATGCCGGACATCGACATCGACTTCTGCTTTGAGCGGCGCCAGGAGGTTATCGACTACGTATTTGACCGGTATGGGCGCGACAGGGTGGCCCAGATCATCACCTTCGGTACGATGGCGGCCCGGGCCGCCGTGCGGGACGTCGGGCGGGCCCTCGGTATGCCGTATGCGGAGGTGGACCGGGTAGCCAAGCTGATCCCCCCGGAACTGGGGATGACCATCGACAAGGCGCTGCAAACCCAAGAACTGGCCAGGCTCTACGAGGGGGACGAGCAGGTCGCCAAGCTGATCGACGTCGCCCGCGCGCTGGAAGGGATGCCCCGCCATGCCTCGATTCACGCGGCCGGGGTGGTCATCGCCAAGGAGACGCTCACGAACTATCTCCCGCTATACCGGACCTCCGACGGTGTCATCGCCACGCAGTTCGCCAAGGAGACCGTCGAGAAGCTCGGCCTGCTCAAAATGGACCTCCTGGGGTTGAGGACGCTGACCGTCATCGGTGAAGCGGTAAACCTGATCCGCGAGACGCGAGGAACAACACTGGACATGGACGCTCTCCCCCTGGATGACCCGGCGACCTACGATTTGCTGGGACGGGGAGAGACCATCGGCGTGTTCCAGCTTGAATCCAGCGGCATGCGCGCCATCTTGCGGGATTTGCGGCCGGAGGCCTTCGAAGACGTCATCGCCCTGGTGGCCCTGTACAGGCCGGGGCCGCTGGGCAGCGGAATGGTGGACGACTTCATCCAGCGCAAACACGGTGTCAAGGAAGTAATCTACCTGCATCCGCTGCTGCAGCCCATCCTCAAGGACACTTACGGCGTTATCCTTTACCAGGAGCAGGTAATGCGCATCGCCAGCGACATGGCCGGCTTCACGCTGGGCGAGGCCGACCTGTTGCGGCGCGCGATGGGCAAGAAGAAGCCCGAGATCATTGCCGGTTTGCGTTCCAGGTTCGTTGAAGGCGCCGTCAAAAAGGGCGTCAACCCGTCGGTCGCCGGGCAGGTTTTCGACTTGATGGAGTACTTTGCCGGCTACGGGTTCAACAAGTCGCACAGCGCGGCGTACGCCCTGATCGCTTACCAGACGGCCTATTTAAAGGCCAATTACCCGGCCGAGTTTATGGCGGCCTTGCTGACTTCCGTTAAGGACCACACCGATAAAGTCAGCGTCTACGTCGAAGAGTGCCGCCGCCTGGAAATCGACGTTCTCCCGCCCGACGTCAACGAGAGCCGTGAGAACTTCACCATCGCCGGGGGCAAGATCCGTTTCGGGCTGGCCGCCATCAAGAACGTGGGCCTGGGAGCCGTTCAGGCCATTATCGAAGCCAGGGAAAAGGGCGGGCCTTTCAAATCGCTTGTGGATTTCTTGGAGCGGGTTGACGGGCGGCTGATCAATAAGCGGGCGATGGAAAGCCTGATCAAGGCGGGAGCCTTCGGGTCCCTGGGGGCGTACCGGTCGCAACTGCTGGCCGTCTTGGATCAGGCCCTGGAGATCGCCCACAAGGCCCAAAAAGAAAAAGATTCAGGGCAGATGAGCCTTTTTGGCGGCTTTGATGAACCGGGGGCGTCATACGAGGTGGCGCTGCCCAGGATGACGGAACTGCCCCGGCGGGAACTGCTGGCATTGGAGAAAGAGACTATGGGCCTTTATATTTCGGGGCACCCCTTGTCCCAGTACCGTCACCTTTTACGCTCGGTTTCGTCGGCAAACTGCCACGAGGTCGCGGAGATGACGGCCGGCAAGCAGGTGATTCTGGGGGGCCTGCTGACCGGGTTGAAGCGGATCACCACCAAGAAAGGCGAGCCGATGGCTTTCTTCACCCTTGAGGACCTTACCGGACGGGTGGAGGTCGTCGTTTTCCCGCGTGTCTTTGAACAGGCCCGACTGCTTCTTGGCCCCGACGCCGCCGTTTTGGTAACCGGCACGGTGGCGGCGAACGGCGATGAAAAGAAAATCCTTGCCGACAGTATCACTTCCCTTGACCAAGGGGCCGAAGTCCGTATCACGATCACGGACGCGGAGCAGGCTAAACTGAACGAGGCGATAAGCCTGCTCAGGAGATATGTCGGTCCCAGCCAGGTCCGGATCGTCCGTGTCGGGGGCGACCCCGGCCGGAGAATGAAAGAGGAATTCAGCGTAGACCTCGCCACCCCGGTGATCGGCAAGCTGAAGGAACTGCTTGGTTCGCACCGCGTGCAGGTCCGCTGGCGCGCCCTCGGCTTTTAACCCGGCATTCAGCCCACTGTGTATAAAGGGTTAGGGATGCTGAGTGCCGTGCCGGGCGGGTTGCTTGTCAAGTCCTTTATGGCTGTGTTACGATACTTTAAAAATCCTGACAAGGGGTGTAAGATTTGACAGATTCGTGGGCCGCTGAGTACATCATCATCAAGGCCTTGGAGAATGGGGTTACCATTATGGGACTTACCCGCGGTAAAGACACCAAGTTCCATCATACCGAAAAGCTCGACCGCGGTGAGGTTATGGTCGCTCAATTTACCGAGCATACGGCGGCCATCAAGGTGCGCGGCAAGGCCGAGATACTGACCAGGCACGGTTCCCTGCGCACCGATGACGTCTAGGAAGAATTATATCCTTTTCGGTATCCGGAGGCATGGGAGCGGGTATACTATTTTTGGTCATGGGAGCAGTTATTGGTAAGTAACTGATTTCTTCTCTTCCAAGCACGTTTTCCGAAGGCTTCACGGGGGGCTTCCGCTGTGTGGACCGTTGTCTATATCGCTCTTGATGAACCTGAGGCTAAAAGAATAAGGGATGGTCTTACTCAGGAAGGCCTGCTCGTCAAGCTCCGGACTTGCAAACCGGACAACGACGGCGCCAGCTCCATTGAAATCCTTGTACCCCTAGGGGAAGCAGACGAGGCCTTAGAGATAATCAACGCGCTTTAGCGCCCCGGGAGAGGGTAACCATGGTTTTTGACTTGTTCAAGCGCCCCAAGTATTTCACGGTCAAGCCGGACCAGAAGCGGGAGATTCCCGAAGGTCTCTGGATAAAATGCCCTGACTGTAGCGAGATCCTGTATACCAAGGACCTTGAACGCAACCTCAAGGTCTGCCGGAAATGCAACCATCATTTCAGGCTTACCGCCCGTGAACGCATCGCCATTACTGTTGATGACGAGTTTAAGGAATTCGGCGCTGAGCTTGACCCCGTCGACATTCTGCAGTTCCCCGGATACGCGGAGAAACTGGCGGCAGCGCAGGAAGCTACCGGCTTGAAGGATGCCGTCATTACCGGCGAGGGGGCCATCGGCGGGTATCCCTGCATCGTTGCGGCCATGGAACCCAATTTTGTCATGGGCAGCATGGGCGTCGTCGTGGGGGATAAAATCGCCCTGGCGATAGAAAGGGCGATTGACAAGAGGCTGCCTGTCGTCATTTTTTCGGCTTCGGGCGGGGCACGCATGCAGGAAGGCATCCTGTCTCTCATGCAGATGGCCAAGACAGCCGCCGCCCTTGCCCGCCTCGATCAAGCGGGCCTGCTTTATGTCTCGGTGCTTACCGACCCCACCATGGGCGGCGTCAGCGCGAGCTTCGGTTTTCTGGGGGACGTCATTCTGGCCGAACCCGGAACCCTGATCGGCTTCGCCGGGCCGCGGGTGATCGAGCAGACCATCCGCCAGAAGCTCCCCGAGGGGTTTCAGACAGCGGAGTTCCTTAGAGATCACGGGTTCATCGACAAGGTTGTGCCGCGGTCCGCGATGAAGGAAACCCTGGTCAGGATCCTCAGTCTGCACCAACGGGAGGAGTAACTTAGTGCCGACCGTTTTTGACTTTGAAAAACCGGTATTCGAACTGGAAAGCAAGATCGAAGAGCTTAAGGCTTTCGCCGCTGAAAAAGATTTGAATCTGGACAGCGAGATCGCCACCCTGCAAAAAAGGGTGGAGGAACTCAAAGAGTCCGTTTACGGGAACCTCACACCTTGGCAGAAGGTGTTGATCGCCCGGCATCCCGAAAGGCCCTCCGCCATCGACTACATCAACCATCTTTGCAGCGATTTCATCGAGTTGCACGGCGACAGGCTGTTTGGCGACGACGCCGCGGTGGTCGCGGGCATCGCCCGGCTGAATGGTTATCTAGTTACCGTACTCGGCCACCAGAAAGGCAAGGGAACGAAGGACAATCTCGCCCGGAACTTTGGGATGCCCCACCCCGAGGGGCTGCGCAAGGGCCTTCGCCTCATGCGCCAGGCCGAGAAATTCGGCCGTCCCATCGTGTGTTTTATCGACACGCCCGGGGCTTATTGCGGGATCGGGGCCGAGGAACGGGGACAGGCCGAGGCTATTGCCAAAAATATTATGGTAATGAGTACCCTAAGAGTACCAATAATAGTGATAGTCATCGGCGAAGGCGGCAGCGGCGGGGCGCTGGCCTTGGGCGTGGGCGACCGTCTCCTGATACAGGAGCACGCTGTCTTCTCGGTCAGCTCGCCGGAGGCCTGCGCCAGCATTATCTGGAAGGACGCGGGCCGGGCCAGGGACGCTGCGGAAGTGCTGAAGCTGACGGCGCAGGACTTGAAGAGACTCGGCGTCGTCGACGAAATCATTCCCGAGCCTCTCGGGGGGGCGCACCGCGACGTGCAACGCGCGGTTGATTTGCTCCGCGAGGCTGTTTGCCGCCATCTCGGCGAACTTAAGACCCTGCCGGCGGATGAATTGGTCGAAAGCAGATATAGAAAGCTACGCGGTTTAGGTTACCTCTAGGGCGCTGCAGTCCGTACCCGTCAGCAGCGCCGTAGGAAGGAGCACCGGATGTGCAACGTATAGGCGTGCTGACAAGCGGTGGAGACGCCCCGGGAATGAACGCTGCCGTGCGCGCGGTCGTGCGCAAGGCTATTTACCACGGCATGGAAGTCATCGGGATCAAGAGAGGCTTTGCGGGGTTCGTGGAGGCCGAGATGGAGCCGCTTAACCTGGGTTCGGTGGCCGACATTATCCATCGCGGCGGGACAGTCCTCCGCACGGCGCGCTCGGAAGAGTTCATGACCCGTGAAGGACGCGCCCGGGCCTACGATAATGTCGATCGCTTCGGGATCCAGGGATTGGTGGTTATCGGCGGTGACGGCTCTTTTATGGGAGCCAAGCTTTTTCAAGAGGAATACGGGCTGCCCGTCGTGTGCGTGCCCGCCACCATTGACAACGATATCGCCGGGACGGACTGGTGCATCGGGTTCGACACCGCGGTTAACAACGTGGTTTCGGCCATCAACAAGATCAGGGATACGGCTACATCGCACGAGCGCACCTTTATCGTGGAAGTGATGGGCCGGAATTCCGGCTTCATTGCCCTGCAGGCGGGACTTGCCGGCGGGGCCGAATCCATCCTCATCCCGGAACTGCCTTTCAGCATCGAGGAAGTCTGTGAACGTCTGATGCGCGGGTACAGGCGCGGCAAGCTGCACAGCGTGATCGTCGTCGCCGAGGGCGCGGCGAGCGGCGTGGAGGTTGGCCGGCAGATCAAGGAACGGACCGGCTTCGATACCAAGGTGACCATCCTGGGGCACATCCAGAGGGGCGGCACGCCTACGGCTTTGGACCGGATTTTGGGCAGCCGCTACGGGGCCCGCGCCGTGGAACTGCTGGCCGAAGGCGCCAAGAAAACGGCGGTGGGCAGCGCAGCGGGCAGGATAACCCACTATGACCTCGAGCGGGCACTGCGCGACCGCAAGGAGATAGACCTGGAAACCTACCGTTTGGCAGGCATTCTTTCTATCTGAGGCAAGGCGATGCGCGGCGCGCGAAAAGGGGGCAGAAGCTTGCGCCATACCAAGATCGTCTGTACCATCGGCCCGGCCAGTGAATCGCCGGAAACGCTGAAGAAGATGATTCTGGCCGGGATGAACGTGGCCCGCCTGAACTTTTCCCACGGAAGTTACGAAGAGCACCGGCGGCGCATCGAAACCGTCCGTACCGCCGCCGGGGAACTGCATAGAAACGTGGCGATTCTGCTGGACCTTAAGGGTCCCAAGATCAGGGTCGGAGACCTGGCGAGCCCGCTGCACCTCAAAGCAGGGGAGCGAGTCACCCTGACCGTTGAACAGGCCGACGGCACGGCAACGCGCATTCCCGTCAACTACCCCCCGTTGCCCCGCGAGGTGTCCTCCGGCTATACCATCCTCCTCGCCGACGGCCTCATTGCCCTCAAGGTTCTTGCCACCACCGAGACTGACGTCCACTGCGAAGTGTTGAACGACGGGGTGCTGACCAGCCGCAAGGGACTCAACCTTCCCGGCGTAAGGACCAGCATCGAAGCGGTAACCGAGAAGGATGTCGCCGACATCCGCTTCGGCGTTTCCCTGGACGTCGACTATGTCGCCGCGTCCTTCGTGCGGCGAGCCGACGACATCCTCGCTGTCCGGCGGGTCCTGGAGGAGGAGCAGTCCGACGCTCTCATCATCGCCAAGATCGAGACCTGGGAGGCCATAAGCAACCTCGATGAGATCATCCAGGTCTCCGACGGGATTATGGTGGCCCGCGGCGACCTCGGCCTGGAGATCAACGCCGAGGAGGTGCCCCTTGTCCAGAAACGGATTATCAGAGACTGCAACAGGGTCGGCAAACCGGTGATCACCGCCACGCAAATGCTTGAATCGATGGTCCACAACCCCAGGCCTACAAGGGCCGAGGCCAGTGACGTCGCCAACGCCATCCTTGACGGCACCGACGCGGTGATGCTTTCGGCCGAGACGGCGGTAGGGGAGTACCCGGTTGAGGCCGTGGCAACGATGGCCCGCATCGCAGCTCGTGTCGAGGAAGCCCTTCCTTACGACGAAATACTGGACAGGAACAGAGTGGCGGCGCGCGGAACAGTTACCGACGCCATTGCCTACGGGACCTGCACCACCGCTGCCGACCTGGGAGCGGCCGCCATCGTGACCGCAACCCAGTCGGGTTATACGGCCCGCATGGTAGCCAGGTATCGCCCCCCCTGCCCCATCGTGGCGGTGACGCCCAGCCAAAAAGTGCTGCGCCAGATGGCCCTGGTATGGGGCGTGCACCCCCTGCTGGTCCGCGAGATTTCCGATACCGACACGATGATCGCGGCTTCGATTCAGGCCGCCCTTGACGCGCAATTTATCAAAGGCGGGGACCTGGTGGTTATTACGGCCGGCGTTCCTGTTAGTGTTTCCGGCACGACCAACCTGATCAAGGTGCATACCGTGGGGACCGTCCTTGCCAGGGGGACAGGCATCGGTTCACGGGCGGTCAGCGGCACGGTCCGCATTGCCAGGAGCGCCGCCGAGGCCGAAGCGAAGGTCAATCCGGGAGACATCCTTGTTGCCGCTTCTACGGACCGTGATTACGTGCCGGTCATCCAGCGGGCCGGGGCCGTGGTTACGGAGGAGGGCGGGCTTACGTCGCACGCGGCCATCGTCGGGCTGCAGTTCGGGCGGCCGGTGATTGTGGGTGTCGAGGGGGCGACATCCATCCTGACCGACGGCGAAACAATAACCATCGACAGCCAGCGGGGCTTGATCTACAGCGGGATTGCCAAGGTTTTATAAGGACAGACACGCTAAATGGTCGGTATGGCAGTAATATGGAGGATGGCAGGCGCCCGCACCAGGGCATCATAGGTTCAGGAGGGAGACCTGTTTGGAATTTGTCCTGACCTATCTGACCACCCTGGGACTCGGCGGGATCGCCGTGGCCATGGTAATGGAAGCGCTCGGCGTGCCCGGTTTCCCCGGCGGGATTCTCATTATCCTGGCGGGTTTTCTTATTAATCAGGGAACGTTTGATTTTTACTCGGCCCTCGGTGCGTCCTTCGTCGGGTATACCATCGGTTCCGTGGCCGCCTACTTCATCGGCCGGAACATGGGCGGGCCGGTCTTCAACCGCCTGGCCAAATACCTTAACATTACGCCCGAAAAGCTTCTTGCCGCGCATGCCGCTCCGGCCAAGGCTGCGGGTCTGTTCGTTCTTTTGGGAAGGTTTGTGCCGGGGCTGGGCAACCTTACGCCTTACCTGGCCGGACTGGCACAACTGGAGCTGGGCTGGTTCCTTTTCTACAACTCCTTTTTCGCCCTCACCTGGGCGGCGCTCTACCTGTCCATCGGGATGTTCTTCGGACATAACTGGCCCCTCATCCTCGATTTTGTAAGGCCCCGTATCGTCGGCCTTTCCGTCCTCGGCCTCCTGCTGGGCGTCTCCATCTATCTCCTGCGCAGGGAACGGCTGAAATTTCGGGTATTGCGGTAAAAGGAACAGCTGTTTCGGGCTAGAACTCATGCTCTGATCAGCATCGGGAGGTAGAACTGTGAAAGCCAGAAGCAGATACGTAATTGTCCTGGGGGACGGGATGGCCGATACGCCTCGTCCGGAGCTCGGAGGCCTGACTCCTTTGCAGTACGCCGGCACCCCGCACATGGACCGGGTTGCCGCAAGCGGCGTGATGGGACTGGTGCGCACCGTTCCGGAAGGGCTGCCGCCGGGGAGCGACGTGGCCAACCTTTCCGTTATGGGCTATGACCCGCTGCGATACTATACCGGCCGCTCGCCCCTCGAAGCGGTCAGCATGGGGGTGGAACTGGGCGCGGCCGACATCGCCTTTCGCTGCAACCTGGTGACCCTGTCGGCCGGCGAGCCGTATAGAGCCAAGACCATGGTGGACTACAGCGCCGGGGAGATCTCCGCGGAAGAAGCCCGAGAGCTGATTCGGGCCGTCGACGAGCAGCTGGGCGGCGACAAGATCCGTTTTTACCCGGGCATCAGTTATCGCCACCTCATGGTTTGGGCGGACGGCCCCGCAGGAAGCAGGCTTACGCCGCCGCATGACATCTCCGGACGGCTGATTGCGGATTACCTTCCCGACGGCGACGGCCGCGAGGAGCTCCGCGATCTCATGTACAGGAGCTGGGAGATCCTCAGCAGGCATCCGGTGAACCTGGCCAGGGTCGCGCGCGGTTTGCGCCCGGCCAATTCCATCTGGTTCTGGGGGCAGGGAAAGAAGCCGCTGCTCCCGCCTTTTACCGAAACATACGGGCTGAGCGGAGCGGTGATTTCAGCCGTTGACCTGATTAAAGGAATCGGCATTTGCGCCGGAATGGAAGTGATAGAGGTGCCGGGGGCCACCGGCAACATCCACACCAATTTCCGCGGCAAAGCTTTAGCTGCCCTGGAAGCGCTGGCGCGCGGGGTGGATTTTGTCTACGTGCACGTCGAAGCCCCCGACGAAGCCGGGCACCAGGGTGATACGCAGTTAAAGGTGCAGGCTATCGAAGCGGTCGACCGCCTGGTTCTCGGGGAGATTCTCAAAGGCCTGGAGGAGTACCCCTCCTACCGGGTGATGGTTCTGCCCGATCACCCCACCCCGATAAGCATCCGCACCCACTCCTCCGATCCGGTACCCTTCGCCTTCGCCGTTGATGCGGTGGCTCCTGGGGGAGCTGCAAAGCCGTACAGCGAAGAGGCGGCTCTGGCGGCAAACCTGCTCCTTCCGAATGGAATGAGCTTGATGCGGCGGTTTCTGGGCATAGAATAGTCCCCGCCCGGGGCATCCTTAGTGGCAAAAGCTTGGGGGTGTTCGGGATGGAGATGGTCAGGGTGCAGCACTTGGCGGAACGGAAGAACAACTACCCGGTCAATGCCCAGGATTACTGCGTCGGCCAGGCCGAGGACGGGCGGTGGTTCTTCACCTGGGGGTACCGGTGGCCGTCCGGCGGGCTTGTCCCCGGCGAGGACGTCGAACATGGCCAGAACGGCATCCACTGGCACGCCGGCGAGCAGGAAGCGCTTGATGACATGAACGAGGCCATAATGTATTTCGACGCCGACGACGGGGGCTACAACCCCTATGAGCAGAACGACCTCTACTGGCCCGAGGCTTACTAGATAAAAACGATACGGCGGGCCTGCGTAAGACCTGTTCCTGGACGACGTCGGCTTGCGTGCGGTGCAATTATTGCCAGGAGAGGAGTACCTGCGTTGGTAGACATGCACGCGCATATTCTCCCGGGTCTTGATGACGGAGCCCGCACTCTTGAAGAGAGCCTCGCGATGGCCCGAGAACTTGTGGCCCAGGGTGTCAGGACCGTGGTTGCCGCTCCCCATTTCATGCCCGGAGTCTATATGCCGAAGCCTGAAGAGATCTGGGCGAGAGTGGCCGGCCTCCAGCACGCGCTGAATGAAGAGGGATTACCGCTGCGTCTCGCACCCGGTGCGGAATGTTACCTTGATCCCGAACTTCCCGCACGCCTCCGCCGCGGCGAGCTCCAGACCATCAACGACACCGGGCGCTACCTGCTCGTCGAGCTCCCGATGGGCGACTACCCGGTTTTTGCCGACGACGTGCTGTTTGAGCTTCTCCTGTCGGGGATTACGCCCATCCTTGCCCATCCGGAGCGCAACGCCGTCCTGGCGGAGCATCCCGAGAAAGTATACGACCTGGTCCGGCGCGGCGTCCTGCTCCAGGTCAACGCCGGCAGCCTGGCCGGCCTCTTCGGCACCGCCGCCCGCAGCGCGGCGAGGCTGTTTGTGCGGCACGCCTGGGCGCACTTCCTGGGCAGCGATGCCCATCGACCCGGCGAACGCATCGCCGCCGTGAGCGTCGCCCTGAATGAAATAAACAGCTTGATCGGCCGGGCGGGTGCATGCGCGCTTGCCGGCGACCGCCCGCAAGCTGTCCTCGAGGGCACGGAGTGTGTCCTTCCCGACCCTGATCCCCCTGTCTTCAAGCCACGGTTTTCCTTTGGCCGCTTTTTCGGTCGGTGAGCCGCAAAAAAAACATTGTCCGACCGGGTTAATATGTGGTAATGTTTCCAGTAGAAGGGGTGCTTGCGCCCTCTGCTTCATCCTGCCGGGAAAGGAGGTGAAGAAGGGAATGGCAAGGCTTTATGCTAACCGCACCTTGATCGGGAACGTCGCTTTGGTGGTGTTCCTGGCCTTCCTGGCAACCCTGACCTTTGGTATTACCGCTCCTGCTTCTGGCGAAGCCGCACCAAGCGTGACGGTCCAGGACAAGGACGGTAACTGGCAGTCCGAGAGTGCAACCGTGCAGACAGACTCCGCTAAGTCCCAGACCAGTCTCACCATCCGCATCTCTCCGCTTACCCCGTCCGAGTTCCAGTCCGTCTGGTTCACGCTGCGCGACGGTAACAATCTCCTCAAAACGGTGTACGCGGTCTATACCGTCTATACCACGTATCAGCAGGTATACGCCGGGGTATACGGGTACCAGATGGTATACAATTGGGTTTACGCCTTCAACAACGTTACCTTACCGCACGGTTACACCCTGGAGGTCTACCGGGGCGGGGAACGGGTGAAGACCATTGCTCTCACCGTGGAGGCTCCGCCACCCGAAACGTCTGGCGGCGGCGGTGCGCCCGCGCCGGCCACGGCGGACGTCAGCGGTCAGGTTACCGATCAGTTGACTAAGGCGAAACCCGGCGATACCGTTTCGGTCAGTGTGACCGAGAACAAGCCGGCTGCGGTCAGCGAAGCGGTGCTCGATCAAGTGGCTCAGAAAGGTTGCGCGCTGGAGCTCAAGTTCACCAAGGCCGGCGTGGACAGCCTGGTCTTTGACGTGCAAACCGTGAAGGCCATTGCTGCTCAAGATGGTGTAGCTCAGATCTCCGCAGCCCGCGTTGCCGCTGACAGCGCGGCGGCCAATTTCGCCCTGGCGAGCGGAGGCAAGGTTCTGGCCGCTTATGACATCAGTGTCTCCGTGGGCGGCAAGGAGGTCCACAGCCTCGCCGGCAAGGCCAGGGTCACGCTTAATCTCACCGGTATCGATTTGACCGGCGTGGATCCGAGCCGGCTGGCCGTGCTGCACAAGAAGGCGGACGGCACGGTTGAGGAGCTGGCCGCCGTGTACAGCGCCGGACCGCCTCCCGCCCTGACGTTCACGACCGGGAACCTCTCTGTGTTCGCCGTCGTGGCCAAGGCGCCGAAGGTCATCAAGCTGACCGTCGGGCAGTCGGCCGCCGGCATCGACGGCAAGCCGTACACCCTGGACGCCGCGCCGTATGTCAAGGCCAAGGCCGGCAGGACGCTGGTGCCGGTGCGCTTCATCAGCGAGGCCCTTGGGTCCAAGGTTGAGTGGAAGCCGTCAGCGCGGCAGGTGGTGATCACCGACGGCAGGGAGATCGTGCTCACCGTCGGTGCAACCGACGTCTTCGTTGACGGCCGCAAGGCCGCGGTAGACTGCGCTCCGGAGATTGTCGCTCCGGGCAGGACCTTTGTACCTCTGCGCTTCATCAGCGAGACCCTGGGCGCCGAGGTCAGCTACAACCACACGACCAAGGAAATCACCATCGTCAAGTAACAGCAGACTCATCCTGACCCCCGTGGGCAAGTCTCACGGGGGTTTTCCTTTGCCGGGGACTCTGTCAATATCAGTATCGAACGGTGGCAGGTTTTGTCGTTTGCGGAAAATTAAGAGGGTTCCTGGCGGAATTGTCGAATCATGCATTCCAGAGTTAACCAACTGGCGATCTTGCCTGGATCTTTTAGAGAGAAGTACACTGTGAAAACGACGTTAAATAAGCCCCAACCTCTGCTTTACTTAAACCTGCGTCCGTTCTTTCTGGCGGGATTGTTTGTTGTCCTTTTCGTTTCCCCGTTTATGCGCGGGCTCTTTTTCCCCGTCGAGCTCCTTCCCGTCCAGGCCGGCATCGGTGTCGCCTTCATCTTCTGCGTGTACGACCAGATCCTCAGGAGAG
Organism: Desulforudis sp. DRI-14; assembly: GCF_052618305.1. The sequence goes on from NZ_JBQXEZ010000011.1 coordinate 62,352, forward strand.
AAGCCTTACGCTTGCAGACGCTTGACCTCGCTGTCCTGGGAATGGTCATCGCGTATGCCGTGTCTTTGCTTACGGCTGTGCACCTGCGGCCGGCCGTCGGGGAACTGCTCGAAATGACCGCGGCTTTGATGGTGTACTGGATGGCTGCCCGGGCCTGCACCGGCCGGGCGGCCCTGGACGGGATGCTGGCGGTCATATTTGCCGCAGCGGTCGGAGTAGCTCTGATCGGCTTCCTGGCCGCCGCGCAGGTCTTCCCCTTCCCGGGGGCCTATGTCAACGGCGTCATCACCTCCACGCTGCAGTACAAGAACGCCCTGGCCGTTTACCTTGGCGCGGCGAGCCTCATCGGCCTCGGGCTCAGCGTCAAAGCCGAACATCTTTGGCCAAAGCTTTTGCTGGCTGCGGGCAACGCTCTTTGCATCGTCGTCATCCTCGGAACCATGTCTCGGGGCGGCTGGCTGCTTTATCCCCTTGCGGCGGCCGCCTGTGTCGCGCTGCTGCCCGGTTCCCTCCGCTGGCGCGCTGTATACCATCTGGTGATCCCTGCCGGTGCGGCACTTATTCTGTCCCGTCCCATATTCGCCGCCTTCGGCGGGGATGAACCCGCCCTGGCCCTGCCGTACCTGGGATCAGTTCTCCTGTCTGCCGTGATGCTGCAGGGGGGCTATCACTACCTGGCCCGGTGGCTGAACCGCCCCGAAGTGGCCGAGAACACGCGACGGCTCGTCGCCGCCGGCGGACTGGTGTATTGCCTGTTCATCGGCCTCATCTATCTCTGGTACGCCGGTGCCGCTTATCCCACCGCCGCCGCCGGCATTGTACCGGGGAAGGTGGTGCAACAGGCCGCGAAGATCTCCGGTGCCGAGCCGAGTTTCCAGGCAAGGCTGGAATACAGCCGGGACGCCCTGAAGATCGTGCGCGATCACCCGCTGAGCGGCGCCGGGGGCGGCGGGTGGAACGCCCTGTACCATCAGTACCAGGATAAAGAGTATTTCACGACGGAAGTCCACAACCACTTCATGCAGGTGTGGGTCGAAACGGGGACGCTCGGTTTTCTTGCTTTCTTAAGCGTGTGGGTTTTCTTCGCTCTCACCTTCTTGCGCGTCCGCCGGCATACTCCCCCGGGTGATCAGCCGGCATCGCTTACCGCGCTCGCCGTGGCGATCTTCCTCCTGGGCGTGCACAGCGCCTTTGACTTCGATCTTTCTCTCCCCGCTCTGGGCTTCTTGCTCTATGCCGGGATGGGGGCTGTCCGGGGGGCGGCCATGAACATGGGCGGATATGGTTATCAGTCTCCGGAAGGGCCTGTGAAAAGAAAGCAGCCGGCAAAAGATGAGGCGGCGCCTGCGCAGCCGGGTTGCGCGCGGACAGGGTCCCTGGCCCTGCTGGCCGTGGCCGGGACCGTGCTCGCCCTGGCCCTTATCATCCCGTCCTGCCGTTTTTACCAGGGGGGTGTCGAGGGTGCGAAGGGCGCGCGGGCTATTCTCGAAGGGGATTTGGACAAGGCCAGGACGCATCTCGAAGAGGCCCGCCGCCTCGACCCGTTTACCGCTTCTTACGCGGTCGACCTGGCGCAGGTCTACGCCGTGGGTGCCGTGTCCAAACGCGACGTGAACGAGCGGGACCTTGCCCTGGCCGAGGCGCGCGCGGCCGCCCGTCTGGCCCCTTACGACCCGCAGGTATCCGGGGCGCTCGTGAACGTCTACGGGCTGGTCAATGAACACGAACTCGCTGTAAGTGAGGCGCGTCGCATTTTGGAGGCCAATCCGGTGTTTGAGCCCAACTACGTGATGTTCGGGCGGGTGCTGATCGGAGCGGCGGTCAACAGCCTGCGTGACCGGCAGTTTGACCGGGCCGCGGCCTATCTCGGCGAGGCGGAGCGGCTCCCTACCCGACTGGAGGCCCGGAGAAAGTCCGCCGGGATACCGGCGGGTCTTGTCCTTGTTCTCGGCCAGGCGGCCTATCTCCGGGGTGATCTTGCCTCTGCCCGGGAGCATCTGGCTATTGCCGCCAAAGACCCCGAGACTGCTCAGGAAGCCAGACTGTGGCAGGCGGTTGTCCTGGCCAGACTCGGTGAGGAGACCAAAGCCCGGCAGCTCGTTACCGAGTTATCACGCAAAGACCCGGCAGTCAGGCAGGTCTACGAGGAGCTTCGCGGCCTGCCGACAATGCGCCAGTAACAGCACATTCGGTTTAATCAAGGAGGTCCGGTTTTTGTCAGAGCAAAAGGAACCTGTGTTCGTCGAAGAGACCATCGATTTGCGCGAGTATGTTCGGGTGCTTGCCAAGTGGAAGAAGCTGATAGCGCTCGGCACGCTGCTGGCCGTGTTGACCAGCGCCGTCTTAAGCTTCTTTGTCCTGCCGCCGGTCTACGAGGCCAAGATACTTCTGCTGGTTACCCAGGCCGCCACCCAGCAGCGGGTGACGAGCCAGGGGCAGGGGCTGGAAGAGGTCGTCGGAGCGCTTTCGCGCCTGCCCCAGATGACGATGAACACCTACCTGGGCCAGGTCAAGAGCGAGACCCTGATGCAGAGAGTAATAAATAACCTGGGGCTGGACCCCGCCCTTTATACTCCGGTGTCGCTGGCAAGTCAGATCCAAGCGAGCGTACAGAAAGACGCCAACCTCATCGAGGTCAAGGTCCGCAACGGCGACCCCCGGCTGGCGGCGCGCATCGCCAATACCCTGGCCCAGGAATATCTGAAACTGATTTCGGAAAAGAACCAGGAGCAGATGGCGCGCTCAGTCGATTTCCTCCAGAAGCAAAAGGAAGCGGCCGCCAAAGACCTGGAAAAGGCGATAGTGGCCCTCAAGAAGTTTGAGGAGCAGCCGCGGGGCGTGGCGGTGCTGGAGGAGGAGTTCAAGGGCAAGACGGCGGAACTCTCCGCCTACCGCGCCCAGCTCAACGCTGCCGAGGTCCAGATGCGGCAGCTCGCGGCCGGCGTTGATCGCCTGGAGAGCGAGCTGGTCGGCATCCCGGCCACCGTGCAGGTGGAGAAGGCCGACCCGGAAACAGGGCGCACCTACACCCTGCAGGACACCAACCCCGTCTATGTTAGCGTCAGCGAGCAGCTCAACCAGAAGCGCGCCGCCCTGGCCGAGAAGGAGGCCGAGACGGCCGCCCTGCACGAGCTCGTGGATCGCCTCGAGATTGAGGCCGAGCAGATCCGCGGCGAGCTGGTGGGTAAAAAGGCCAAATTCGAGGCCCTGCAGGACGAGGTCACCCGCCTCAAGGAGACGACGAGCCTCCTCGCCCAGAAGACCACCGAAACCCAGATCGCCAGGTCCATGGACCTCGGCCAGACCAGCGTCGTTGTTGTTTCGGAAGCCGGCATACCGAGCGCACCCGTCAAGCCGAACAAAAAACTAAACATTGCCGTGGCCTTCGTCCTCGGCCTGATGGTCTTTACCGGCCTGGCCTTCATCCTTGAACACCTGGACAATACCTTCAAGTCCGCGGACGACGTCGCGCGCCAGCTCGGCCTGCCGGTCCTGGGGGTCATCCCCGACGGCCGCAGGGACCGGCGCTCCGCCTACGGAGCCTGAGACGACTGAGGAAGAGAGAGGATGCAAAGGATGCCTGCTCTGAACAGGAAGGGCCCGCGCCAGAACGGGCACGAACTCGTAACCCGTGAACACCCGAAATCGGCTATGGCCGAGGCCTACCGCACCTTGCGCACCAACCTCGGATTTGCATCCCCGGACCGCGCTTTGCGCCTGCTGCTGGTTACGAGCTCCGGTCCGGAAGAGGGCAAGACCACCACTGTCTGCAACCTGGCCGTGGTGCTTGCCCAGGCGGGCCACCGGGTGCTGCTGGTGGACTGCGACTTGCGTAAGCCGCGGGTGCACCACGTTTTTAGCTTGCCGAATCTGCGCGGGTTCACCAACTTGCTGCTGCAGGAGATCGATCTCGGTGAAGTGCTCAAGCCCGGACCGGTTGACGGCCTGAGCATTCTGACCAGCGGCCCCTTGCCCCCGAACCCCGCCGAGCTTTTGGACTCCCAGCGGGCGCGGGCGCTCTGGCCTGTTCTGGCCGGGAGTTTCGATTACGTCCTGGTGGACTCCCCGCCGGTTCTGGCTGTGGCCGACGCCACGATTCTGGCCACAAGCATGGACGGCGTGATCCTGGTGATCAGGGCGGGTACCACGCGGACCGACGCTGTGCGGAACGCCGTTGAACAACTGAAGCGGGCCGATGCCCGCCTTATCGGGACCGTGCTCAACCGGGTCAGCGTTCAGGGCGGCGATTACCGCTATTACTACTACTATCACGGCGAGTCAACGAAGCAGCAGCAGCAGATACAGCTGTAGCAGATTTCTCTTGCGATGTCGAACAATGTCGATTTGTATTGCTAAAAATATCTATATATCGCAAGGATTTTCCATCATTCGTGTCTAAATGTTACTTCAGACCTACGTGGAATGGGTCATTGGTCCTGGTGGCATTGACCTGGAGTAGGACGTGCGGCGTCTGCCTTAGATTCCCATATCTGCTGTACCGAAATTGAAGTGCGATTCGGCAGCTTTGAAGCACGCAGTGGTGTAATAAGGGGTGCCGGCTCAAGGCTTTAGGAGAGTGTATTCGAAATAATGCGATCCAGTACCGATGTACCTGTTGGAGGCCAAGCCTTTTCTACATCCCCAGCTTTTCAGGACTTCCACAGTTCTGCATCTTTTCAATACCAGATCCGGCGAGTCGCAGAAATCGGGGCTCTTGTTGCGACTGATCTGCTTGCCCTTACGGTTGCTGTGGCTGCAGCTATTTGGGTTCGGATTACGGTTCTGCCTGCATTTTTTGAGGCTTTCCCGCCGCGCCTGCCAGCAGAGATAGTCTCCCATATTTGGTGGATCGGCCTGGTTTTCATCGGCGCCTTCGCCTGGCAGGGGCTCTACAGCCGCCGCCTGCCTTTCTGGCGCGAGTTCGAGAGCGTCGTGAAGGCATGCACCCTGGCCTTCCTTATCATCCTGGCCGTTGTCTCCCTGGGCAAGGTGAGCGGCCAGGTGTCCCGCACCCTGCTCACCCTGGTCTGGCTCTTCGCCCTCGCGGCCGTCCCGGCCGCCCGCTACGCCGGCAAGAACCTCTTCGCCCGCGCCGGCCTGTGGCGCCGCCTGGTGCTCATCCTGGGCGCCGCCAAGACGGGCGAACTGGTGGCCGACGCCCTCGGCCGCGAGCCCTTCCTGGGCTACCAGGTGGTAGGGTTTTTGGACGACGACCCCCGCAAGCGCCACCGGACCTTCACCGGTCCCTTCGGCCGCCGGGCCCGCGTCCTCGGCGGGTTCGCCGACGCCGAACGCGTCATGGCCGAGACCGGTGCCCGCACCCTTGTCGTCGCCGCGCCGGGCCTGCCGGGGCCGAAGCTGGTCAGCCTGGTCAACCGCCTGCAGCGGCACGCCGAGAAGGTCCTCGTCGTCCCCGACCTGTTCGGCATCCCTGTCGTCGGCGTCGAGGCCGACTACTTCTTCGATGAGCAGGCCCTCGTCCTGCGCGTGCGCAACAATCTGGCCAACCCGCTCAACGCCACCCTCAAGCGCGCCCTCGACATCCTGGCCGGCGGCGCCATCCTGGCCCTCTGCCTGCCGCTCATGGCGCTGATTGCCCTGGCCGTCAAGTGTGATTCCCCCGGCCCGGTAATCTTCGCCCACCGGCGCATCGGGCGAGGGGGGAGGGAGTTTAAGTGCTACAAGTTCCGGACGATGGTGGTCAACGCCGAGGCCGTTTTCCAAGAATACCTAAGGAAAAATCCCGCTCTGCGGGCCGAGTGGGAGCGCGACTTCAAACTGAAAAACGACCCGCGGGTCACCAGGGTGGGAAAATTCCTGCGGAGGACAAGTCTGGACGAGCTGCCGCAGATCTTCAACGTCCTTAAAGGCGAAATGAGCCTGGTGGGCCCGCGGCCCATTGTCAGGAAAGAAGTTTTGCGCTTCGGACCGTACATAGACGACTTTTACCTGGTGCGCCCGGGCATCACCGGCCTCTGGCAGGTAAGCGGCCGCAACGAAATCGACTACCCGGAGCGCGTCCGCCTCGAATCCTGGTACGTCCGCAACTGGTCCCTGTGGCTCGACCTGACGCTCCTCCTGCGCACCGTGACCGTGGTTCTGGGGCGGAGGGGGGCGTATTGATTTCGTATAAAGCAACGATGAGATGAAAGGAGTTGTTTTTTTCGTGGACGGAGAACGCCTTTATAACTGGACCCTGGAACAAAGAGAAGCGGAGAGCATCCGCATCATCAAAGAAACCCTGGAGCGCTTCGGTACCGACAAAGTGGCCACCACCTTTACCGGCGGCAAGGATTCGCTCACGCTTCTGCACCTCATCAAGCAGGCCTGCGGCGACCGGGTGCCGGTGCGGGTGCTCAAGATCGACACTTCCGTGGACTTTAAGGAGATCTACGCCTTCGTCGACCGCATTAGCAGGGAGTGGAATCTGGACCTCCACGTAGTCCGGAACGACGAGGCCCTGAAAACAATTAAAACCGCCGAAGACCATGTCCAATGCTGCTATCAGCTGAAGGCTGTGCCGCTCTTGAACTTCGTCCGGGAGCACAGCCTCGAGGCGGTCTTCACCGCCATCCGCTGGGACGAGCAGGAGGCGCGCAAGGACGAAGAGTATTTCGCCGAGCGGAAGGATCCCGACCACCTGCGGATGCAGCCGATCCTGCACTTCCGCGAGATCGACATCTGGAGCTACATCCGCAAATACGAACTCCCCTTCTGTGAGCTCTACCGCCGGGGCTACCGCAGCCTCGACTGCGAGCCGTGCACCGGCCGGGGCGGCGCAAGCGAGCGCGGCGCCCGCTCCCGGGACAAGGAGGCGGCCATGCAGCGCCTGCGCGAAATGGGCTATTTCTAACTTCGAACTATCCAACTTCGAACTATTAAACTGGAGGCCAAGCCGCTTTGCCCAAGAAAAAACTGCCTAACATCATCCTGATCGTCTTAGACACTGCGCGGGCGAAGAACTTCTCCTGCTACGGTTACCACCGGCAGACCACGCCCAACATTGACCGGATTGCGGAGGAAGGCGTGCTTTATAAGTGGTGCTTTTCTCCGGCCAACTGGACCATACCTTCGCACGCCTCGCTTTTCACCGGGCTTTACCCCTCGGAGCACGGGTGTCATTGGGGCAACCCGTTTTTGGACGAAAACATTCCTACATTAGCCGAGTTGCTGCGCTCCGTTGGCTACCGTACCGTGGGCATCTCATGTAATGGTTTAGTTTCCAAGCTTTATGGCTTTCACAGGGGTTTTGATCTTTTTTTCGAGCTTTGGACACCGGATTTATTTCCGGATCTTGAGCCGTTACCTGGGAAGACAGCGAAGGATAAAATCGTAAGTCTCTTTAAGTTGATTCCAATCCATCCCAACCGGGCGGCCAAGTATGTAGCCAAGTATGCTATCAGAGCGATCTATCGCAAATTTAGAGGTACGGTGTTGACAAACAGCACGCCTTGGACCTTGCGGGCTTTTAAAGTAGCCCGGGATATTGTTAGGGAAATAGCCCAAGATACCCCCATATTCATGTTTGTCAATCTCGACTTTGACGCCTTGCCATACGGGAACCCAGCAAAATCAGGGCTTCACAGAC